>JBKJXL010000257.1:0-9226 GCA_046716225.1 Candidatus Limnocylindrales bacterium
GTCGCGGCTCCACGTCAGTCGACTCCTTGGCTCCGGGGTGCGGGCACCCGGCGCCAAACAGGACCGTGATCGAGGTCCGCCCGCCACGCGGCGCGGCCGTGACCTGGAGCCCACAGTCCCCGTCGCCACCGTAGGCGAGGAGGTAGCTTCCGTCCTCCCGTGGTCCTTCGATATCGGTCGGGCCACCTTCGCCCGCTCCGACGAACGCGATGAGTGACGTGAGCATCCACATCGGGACCTCACTCGAGACTTCTCCGTCGACGACGAACATGCCGGACACCGGACCGTCCGCCGCCTCATCCGAAGGCGTCGAACCCGGGTAGACCGGGAAGTCCGCCGGGAGCGTGTCCCAGATTCGGCCCCACTCTGTCTCGGTCTTGCCAGGGAGCGGCGCCGCGAGGCTGCTCGTCGGGGCCGGCGAGGGTGCCGGTGAGCCGGTCGTGCCGCAGCCGACGACGATCAGTGCGCACGCGAGCAGGACCGAGGCGAGGACCATGGGGGAGGGACGCACGACCGCCATCCTACCGCGCCCCGCTGCCGTCGACTCCCTGGCGACGGCGGTTGCCGAAGGGCCACCAGCCGGGTTCCTGATCGAGGATCGTCGCCTCCCAGACGACGGACACCGCCGAGGACGGCCGTCGTCGATGGTCGCGCCGGCGTCGCGCACTGTTCGTTGCGTCCGAAGCGACGAGCTGCCGGGCGGGCGCACTGCACGGCGTCCTCGATCGCCTTCGGGGGCCGGGACGTGACAGGACCCCGCCGCCCCCAAAAGCAGCGGGGTCCTGTGGCCGAAGCGAGTCGCTCACCGACTCGTCGGCTGGTCGGCGTACGGATCTCTGGGAACCGTCGCCGCCGAAACATCTCAGGCCTCCCCAGGCGCCGGACTTCGGGTTGATGGAAGGGCGTCAGCGCGCCGCTGCCTGGACCGCCAGGACCGCCGGGAAGAGCACGAAGATCAGCACGACCGCGAACACGACCATCGCGAGCCTCCGAAGCGCGGCGCCGGCGATGGGCTTGATCGGCTGGATCGGTGCGTGCATGCCCCTGAGACGCCGCGACCCACGAAGTTGTTGCGACGCGGCGATGGGAATCTAGTAACGGGTCAACCGGGACGGATGGGCTCAATATGGCTGGCGAAATCTCGCGTCGGGTGAGCGCCAGTAGACGCCCGCTACGCGTTCGAAGCGGACCACCAGGATGTACGTCCCGGCGGGCAGCTTGCTGGCGAGGCCGATCCTCGCCCGTGTGGCGTGCCCGATGGACTTGCCCGGGTAGATCGTCTCGGTGACGCCCTTCACCGCGAGCCACATCTTCCCGGTCCGATCACGGATGGTCCAGCGCCATGTGCCTCGCTCGGGCACGGTGCCAACGTTGCGGCCGTTGTAGCGCACGATCGCCTCAACGTATCCCGAGCGGACGGCAACGCTCGAGACGGACGCACCCACGGTGACCGCGTGGACCGGCGCATAGAACTTGGAGCGCAGCAGCGCCCACAAGTCCGGATAGCCGCGGTCGTACTCGAGCGTCCAGGTGCCGACGCCGGCGAGGCCACGCGTCAGTGCGTAGTCGTACTTGTCGTTAAGGCTCCGCTCGTCCTCGAAGTACGTCTGGCGCCACGTCTTCTTGACCGGTTCCCAGTACGTGTAGAACCCGCTGCCTTCGGTGGCGTCGTACTGGCGGACGACCTCGGGGTGCGCCGCCAGGAAGGCGCGCGCGGTCGCGTAGGTCATCGTGGTGACCGCGCCGTATGTCGTCTTGCTGGCCTGGACGGTGGCGTTCGGGACGTTCGACGTCACCGGCCAGTCGTAGCCGTAGTACGGCACGCCGAGCAGGACTGTGTTCGCCGGGGCCCACTGAAGGATGCGCTCGATGTGCTTCCTGACGGTGCGTTCCGCGCTGTCGAGGGGGGCGATGGCGCCGGCCACGGTCGCGGTCGAGGAGCGGTAGCCGTAGGTCATGACGAACTGCCGATCGACGAGCGGGACCAGGCCCACGATGAGGTCCTTGCCGGCGCCGGCCGATGTCGCGTTGACCAGCGTGGCGGTGGGGAAGCGCGCCTTCATCGCCGTCCGGAAACGGGACACGAAGGTCAGGTACGAAGGCGTATCCACGGCGAACATCGGCTCGAAGTCGAGGTTCGCGCCGTCGGCCTGGCGCGCGGCCATCAGGTCCAGCGCCTGGGCGATGAAGCGGGTCTGCGCTGCCGTACTGCCGAGGAATGCGCGCATCTTCGTGAGGCTGCCCGAGTCGAACAGCTGGAAGGTCGGGACGACCCGGACGCCCTTGTCGTGAGCCGCGTTGGTGATCGCGGCGACGTCGTCCGAGATGTACTCCTGGTACCCCACCCAGTCCGTGTCGAGGTTGCCGTCGGCCTTGATCCCGATGCCGAAGATCGCGATCGTCGAGACGAGTTCGTACTGGATCCGGTTCACTGTTCCGCTGTCGATGCGCCAGTACGGGAGGTAGCCGTAGACCTCCTTCGAAAGCGGCGCGATCCCGGTGATCCGGGGTCGGATCTCGACCGCAGCGGGGGCCTGGTCGGCGTCCGTGGCGGACCCGCTCGGCAGGATCGCGGCGAGCGCGAGCAACAGGACGAAACCGGGTCGGACCAGCCGGGGGGCGCGCAGGGCAGGCGATCGCATGCCGCTAAGCAAACCGTGACGAGCCGCGTTCGTCCAGCCCTACCTTGGTCCTGACGCTCCACCGAGCGTGACGTAGAACGGGTGTTCTATACTTGACGGCCCCCGATCAGCCGGTCAGACCCGGAGCGACCCGTGGCACCCATCCCGTACGCCGAGCTCCACTGCCACACCAACTTCTCGTTCCTCGACGGGGCGTCCGCGCCGGACGCCCTGGTGGAACGGGCCGTCGAGCTCGGGCTGACCGGCCTGGCGGTCACGGACCATGCGGGCCTGTATGGCGCGGTCCGGTTCGTCAGCGCCGCGGAGGCCGTCGGGCTGCATCCGGTCGTCGGTGTCGAGATCGAACTGCTGGATCCGGCCGTGGCGGACCCGCATCGGGTCGTCATCGCGCCGCGCCGAGCGAGGCGGACGGGGCGTGCCGGGACCGCAGCAGCGCCGCTCCACGACGTGGCCGAGGGCGTCCCGGTCCGGCCTCGTCCGGAACGCGCCCGGTTGCCCGGTCATCGCGAGCCGGTCAAGGAGGACCTGCGCGGGATCGGCGAGCGGACTCGCGGGCCGCACCTCGTCCTGCTGGCCCGGTCCCAGGTGGGGTGGCGCAGTCTGTGTCGACTGGTCTCGAGGGCGAACATGGCCGGAACGAAGGGCGTGCCGCGCTTCAGCCAGGCGTTGCTGGCGCAGGACACCGAGGGCCTGGTCGCCCTGTCGGGCTGTCGAGACGGGGAGCTGATCCGACGCCTGCGGGTGGGCGACCGGGCCGGGGCCAGGGCGGTGGCCGAGCGGTATGCAGCGATCTTCGGGCAGGGCGATGGCCCGGCCGACAGCGGCTTCTTCATCGAGCTGTCGCACCACCTTGGGCCCGACGACGACTGGCTGGCCACCGAGGCCGCCGCGCTGGCCGGGGAGCTCGGCCTGCCGGTCGTGGTGACCAACGACGTCCACTACGCCCGACCGGAGGATCGCGAGCTGGCGGACATCCTGACCGCCATCCGCCACGGTCGGACGCTCGAGACGCTGGCGGACTTGCGGCGGCCGGATGGCGAGTCGTACCTGAAGTCGGGTTCGGAGCTGGCGGCGCTGGTGCCGGCCGAGCGAGCGTGGGCCGAGGGGATCGCCAACTCGGTGGAGCTGGCGGCATCGTGCAAGGTCGATCTCGGCTTCGAGCAGTACCGCTTCCCGGGCTTCGCGGTGCCCGACGGGGAGACGCCGTTCAGCTACCTCGTGGAGCTGTGCCAGGTGGGCGCGCGCCACCGCTACCACCCGCTGACGCCGCTGGTCGTGAAGCAGCTGGCCCACGAACTGGACGTCATCGAGCGGACCGGGCTGGCCGAGTTCTTCCTCATCTGCTGGGACCTGATGCAGTTCGCCAAGCGGCGCGGGATCCCGGCCCAGGGTCGCGGGAGTGCGGCGGGTTCGATCGTGGCGTACGTCCTGGGCATCAGCAGAGTGGAGCCCATCCGCCACGACCTGCTGTTCGAGCGGTTCATCAACGAAGGCCGCACGACCTACCCGGACGTGGACATCGACTTCAGCAGCGAGCGGCGGGAGGAGGTCATCCAGTACGTCTACCGGACGTACGGCCCGGAACACACCGGGATGGTCTGCAACCTCGTCACGTACCGGGCCCGCTCGGCGGTCCGCGAGGTGGGCTACGCGCTGGGCTTCCCGCGACCGCTGGTGGACCGCGTGGCCAAGGCGCTCGAGACATACGACAGCGTGATGGTCCGGCGCGACCTCGAATCGGACGGGGGCTTCGCCGAGTTCTTCCGCCGCCCGGATGAGGGGGGAGTCGGGGCCGTCACCGGTCTCACGCAGTCGCGTGGGATGACGGACGGGATGGGCCAGCTCAACCACGCCCGAGGCGGCAGGCTGGGGGGGTGGAGTGGTTCCGTTCACGGATCCCTGATCGCCCACGTTGATCAGATCGGCACCAAGCGCGCTCGCCTGGTCGGGGATTCGGTCGCGATGGATCGCGCGGCGAACGTGCCTGGGGTGATTTCGATCAGCCAGGCCGATCGACTCGTTGCGAGCAAAGGCCAGTTGCGAGTCCTCTCTGCGATCCTCTCCCCGGTCGTGGGGATCCGGCCCGGCGGCCGGGGCGACGACGAGGGCGGGCCGGGCGACACCCCGGCCAGCGTGGCCTGGCTGCGCGACGGTCGTGGGACCGGCTACGAGGCGGACCGCAGCCGGCTGGTGCCGCCGCCGCTCATCGACGGCCGCCGGGTTGATCCGGACAGCGGCCAGCTGGAGCCGCCGCCGCGCTCGGCGGACAAGCTGGGTCGGCCGACCCGGTGGGACCCGCCCGCGGCCCGGGCGACAGACCCCCGCTCGTCGGTGGCTCGGCTCGAGTCCGAGCCCCCACCCCAGCCGCGGGGCGGCCGCCCCATCGGGGTGAGCGACGGGGGGCGTTGGCTGGAGTTCTGCGCGCGCATCGATGGCTTCCCGCGCCACCTCAGCATCCACTCGGGCGGGATGCTGGTGACCGCGGCGCCACTCATCGATATCGCGCCGCTGGAGCGGGCGACGATGGTGGATCGGGTCGTCGTCCAGTTCGACAAGCGCGACGTCGAGACCCTCAAACTCATCAAGCTGGACCTGCTTGGACTCGGGATGCTCGCCGCGATGGACGAGACGCTCCAGCTCATCGAGCATGACTGCGCCGTCTGCCTGGACCTGGACCGCCTGCCGGAGGACATCCCGGAGGTGTTCGAGATGCTCCAGGCGGCCGACACGGTGGGCGTCTTCCAGGTGGAGAGTCGTGCGCAGATGCAGACGCTCCCGAAATCGAAGCCACGCAACCTGGACGACCTGGTGGTGGAGGTCGCGATCATCCGACCTGGCCCCATCCAGGGCAACGCGGTCCATCCGTACCTGCGCCGCAAGCAGGGCCTCGAGCCGGTGGCGTACCTCCATCCGAGCCTGGAGCCGATCCTCAAGGACTCGCTGGGCGTGATCCTGTACCAGGAGCAGATCATGCGGATCGCCATCGATGTCGGCGGCTTCAGCCCGGCCGAGTCGGACGGATTTCGGCGGGCGATGGGCACCTGGCGATCCAGCCGCGAGATGGAGAAGCTGCATCAGCGGTTCGTGGACGGCTGCCTGCGCCAGCCCGGGATGACGTCCGAGATGGCCGAGGAGCTGTTCCGCCAGGTCGCCGCGTTCGCCAGCTTCGGATTCGCCAAGTCGCACGCGGCGGCGTTCGCCCGGACGGCCTACGAATCGTCGTTCCTCAAGCTGTTCTACCCGGCCCAGTTCCTCGTGGGCCTCATCAACGCGCAACCGATGGGCTTCTACCCGGTGGAGGTCCTCGTCAACGACGCCAAGCGCCACGGCGTGACGGTGCTCCCCGTGGACCTGGCACGCTCCAGCTACAAGACGACGACCGAATGGGTGGGCCGGCCCGGCGAGCCACTCCCCGATGGCGCGGGGATCGCGGGTAGGCCCGAGCCGATCCGCTCGCCGGCCTGCGTCATCCCGTCGGCCGAGTCCCTGGAGCGCTGGATCCCGGAGGTGACCGCGGGTTGGGGTGTCCGCCTGGGCCTGCACCTCGTCAAGGGGATCGGCGAGCAGCACGAGACGCTGCTTGACGGGGAGCTCGCCCGCGGCCCGTACACGAGCCTCGCCGATGTCGTGGAGCGGACCGGGCTCGGCGAGGAGGTCCTGGAACGGCTCATCCGGATCGGCGCGATGGACGGGCTGGGCCAGCCGCGCCGGGCGCTGCTCTGGCAACTGCGCGAGGTCGCCGCCCCGACACGGGGCAAACCATCGGGTCGCGGCGCGGGCAAGCGGTCGGCGGCGGCCGGACGGCCGATGGACCTGCGGCTGCCGGCGACCGACGCGCCGGAGTTGCCGCCGCTGACCGAATCGGAACGCCTGGGGGATTCCTATGCCGTGATCGGGCTGGACGCGCGTCGCCAGGTGGTCGGGTTGTTCCGCGGAGCGCTGGACGAGCTGGGCGCAGTCCCGAATTCGGCCCTCACGGAACGCCGGCTGGGGCCGGTCAGGATCGGCGGTCTGGTCGTGACCCGGCAGCACCCGATGACGGCCAGGGGGACCGTCTTCCTGGCACTCGAGGACGAGACCGGGATGGTCAACGTGACGCTCTGGCCGGACACATGGGCGCGCTTGCGCGGGGTGGTCCGCCGGCACGCCCTGCTCCTGGTCGACGGTGACCTCCAGCGCGAGGGATCCGTGGTCAACGTGATCGCGCGGGAGATCAGGCCACTCCCCGAGGTGGCGGCACGGGTCGCCGGGTCAGGCGGCCCGGACGGTGTCCGCCAGCTGGGTCACGCGGGGATGCGCCGGCTGGGTTGAGGCCGGCTGGGTCGAGGCTCGCCCGACGCGCGTCGACGTCAGCGGCGGGCGCCGGCCTTCTGGTCCTTGCCGGTGGTGCGCGACTTGCCGTCGGTCGACTTCTTCACTTCGGCGCGGCGGCCCCGGTTCGGGTTCGACAGTTGCAGGAAGCGTCGGTACCACGCGGCGCCGGAGGCGAACAGCGCCCCGAAGACCGGCGACAGCATGAAGCCGGTCACGATCAACTCCTGCGCCTGGGCCGGGTTCGGCGCGGTCGTGAAGATCGCGAGTGGGATGAACGCGACCAGCAGCGCGTTCACGAGCGCGGACACGAAGCCGACGATCAGACCCAGCAACCAGCTCGCTCGCGGCGCCAGGAAGCCGGCGATGAACACGCCACCGATGGCAGGCGGCCGGACGAAGTACTCGTACATCAGGCTCGTGAGCGACCGCGGATCGTTGGCCAGCGCGACGGCGATACCACCGGCGACCGTGATCAGGATCGGGACCCACAGGGCGTACGTGTGCGTCACCAGCCAGGGGAGGGCCGCGAGGTCGGCACGCACGTCGACCGGATGGAACGCCTGGCGGAAGGCGGCACCCATCGAGATTCGTCCCGCGGAGCTGGACATCGCAGCGCTGCTGGAGGTTGACGAGCTGCTGCCGCCTGCAGTCGCGGTGGAGGTGAACTCCGGCCCGACGGTGCCATCCGCTTCGGCGGTCGCGGCTCGGTGGCGACGGCGCGCTTCGGCGCGATCGGTCCTCTTGGCGCGGGCCAACGGTCTCTCCTGTCCTGGCCTCGGGCGGGCGCCTGACTCGACGGTCACGGCGGCTCGGGCGTGGCGGACATCGTAGCGGATGGACTCTTGATAAGCCGTGATGCATCCATCGATACAGGCGTGGTGATCGCGGCCCGCTACAACGGTGCGGTCAACGACCCGCCGTCCCGTGTCCCGCCGGGAGGTCAGTCATGGATCGTGCCCGGCATGTGGGACTCGCCGCACTCGTCTTCGTCCTGGCTCTCGGTTCCCTCGGGTTCGCGTCCGGACCCTCGACCGCGCTTGCCGCCGACGTGGCGTGGCCTGTCTCGAGCCTCGTGGTGTCCGAGGTCCAGACCGGCGGCGCCTCCGCGTCCGACGAATTCGTGGAGATCGCGAACCAGGGCGCGGCGCCGGTCGACCTCGCCGGTCTGGAGGTCGTCTATGCCACCTCGTCCGGCTCGACGGTGACCCGCAAGGCGACGTGGGCCGCACCCACGCTCCTGCTGCCAGGTCGACGCGTGCTCGTCTCGAATGCGGCCGGGATCTTCGCGCCCGGTGCCGATCTGACCTACGCGAGTGGGTTCGCCGCCACCGGTGGGGCGATCGCGCTGCGCATCGTGGGTGGCGCGACCGTCGATGCGATCGGCTGGGGCGATGCGGTCAACGGCTTTGTCGAAGGGGCCGCGGCGCCCGCGCCATCGGCCGGTTCGAGCCTGGAGCGGCTGCCTGGCGGTGCGGCCGGTAACGCGGTGGATACGAACTCGAATCTGGCCGACTGGATGATCCAGGCCACGCCCTCGCCGCAGGGGAGCGCGGCGACGCCCGTGCCGACCCCGACCCCGACGCCCGTGCCGACCCCGACCCCGATCGTGACGTCGATCGCCGAGGCTCGATCGCTCCCGGATGACGTCACCGTGACGATCGAGGGCGTGCTTACGACGGCCCTCGGTGCACTTGAGTCCGGTCGGTCGGGATTCGTCCAGGACGACAGCGGCGGGATCGGCCTCTATCTTGATGCGGCCGTCCTCGCGTTCCAGCCAGCGGGCATGTCGATCCGGGTGACCGGCACGCTCGACGGCCGCTACCACCAGCGCGTGCTGCGGATCGCGGAGGCTGACATCGTCGTCGGTACACTCGGCGACCTGCCCGCGCCGATGTTGATCGCGACCGGCGGAGTTGGCGAGGGCTTCGAGGGATCGCGGGTGACCGTTCGCGGGACCGTGATCGGTGGCGCCGACGCACTCTCGGACGGCCTTGGGGTCGACATCGACGATGGCAGCGGCATCGTTCGCGCCGTCATCGGGCTTGACGCCCTGGGTCCGGCGACACCGGACGCCGGTGACGTGGTCACGGTGACAGGGCCCCTCGGTCAGCGTGACAGCGGCGGGACCGGGATCGCCGGGTATCGGATCCACGCGACGCTCGCGGGCGAGATCACGGTCGAGACCTCGACCGCCACCCCGACGCCCGTGCCGACCCCGACCCCGACGCCTGAGCCCACGCCGACCCCGACGCCTGAACCCACCCCTGCCC
>JBKJXL010000258.1:0-14385 GCA_046716225.1 Candidatus Limnocylindrales bacterium
TCGATATCGACACCGACGGGAACATCGTCGGGCTGTTCTAGTCGGCGGATCCCTCTCCGCGTCCGCTTCGAGCCAGCAGCATCACCGCAGCGACGCCGAACACGAGCATCAGCACGACGGCACCGCCGGCGAGCACCGGAAGCGCAGGCAGCCCGCCGGACTCGGTCGTCGTCCCCGCGTTCGGGTCCGCCGGGGTGATCCCCTCGCCGAACGTGGCGATCGCATCCTTGAACATCGCCTGCCCGGTCGGGTCGGACGCCGACGCGTGTGGCGTGCACAGGTTGACGGTGAGCTGACCCTCCTCCGACTTCCAGCTCACGAAGATCCACTCGGCGCCGATCGGCGGCATCGCGGTCCCGCATGACGCCCCATCCGCCTCGAACCCGGAGCGGTCCAGCCAGACAGAGGCCGCCGGGTCACTGCCCTGGAACCAGCGGGTCACCTGGACCGGGACACCTCGCCCGTCCGGTGGCATGACGACGCCCGTGAAGACCACCTGGTTCGGGTCGCCGGCGTAGGCCGACATCGGCTGGGGTCCGACACAGGAACAGGCGACGGCGGGTACGGCGGTCGCGAGCAGGAAACCGAGGGCGAACAGGGCGCTGATCGCAGCCGTGATGGGCCGAGCGGTCCGGGTGGTCATGAGATGCCTCCAAGCGTGTCGCTCGGACGATGTTCCAGTGCGCCCGGTTCCCGCTGGTTGCACGGCCGGGTCAGGTCGCGGTCGTCGCGATCACGAAGCAGGCGGCGGTCACCAGGCCGAAAGCCACACCCAGCACTGCTGCCCCCCACGCCCGGACATCGATCGGACCCAGGGGCTCATCGCCGTGATTGTGATCGTCGCCGTGGTCGTCGGGCGCGTGGTGGCCGACGGCATCCGCGTGACCGGGGGCGTCGCTGGCATGTGGATCCCTGCTCATCGTCTGGTCTCGACCCTCCGCGGGCATTCTCGCAGAGGCGCCGAGCGACTGCCGGTCCCGTTGGCGCCACCCAGGCTGCCGCACGTGACCGACGCCAGCCCCGTCCGGGACTGATCGCCCGGATGTTCGCGCATGGCTTCCCTGCCGTTCTACCTCGCCGGCAGCCTCAAGACCCTGTACGACCTGCTCCTGTACCGCGACTTCCGCAACGTCCGGCCGCCCGAGGAGCGGGTTTAGACGTTCGCTCGCGCCGCCCGCCGGGGCTTGATGATCCGGAACCAGATCCAGGCCAGGACGACCACGATCAGGACGCCGACGATCGCGTACTCGAAGCGCTTCAACCACGCGCCGACCGACTCCCAGTGCGCGCCGAGCTGCACCCCGGCGAACACGAGCAGTGCCGTCCACGGCAGCGAGCCCAGGAACGAGAAGATCGTGAACCTGGCCAGCGGCATGTGGGCGATGCCGGCCGCGAACGAGACGAGCGATCGGATGACCGGGATCATCCGGCCGAAGAAGCTGGCCGCCTCGCCGTGGCGGGCGAAGAAGTCGTCGGCCCTGTCCAGGTCCGCCGCGGTGACACCAACGTAGCGGCCCCAGCGCTCGAGGAGCGGCCGGCCGCCCCACGCCCCGATGGCGTACGCGATGAGCGCCCCGGCCGTCGCGCCGAGCGTGCCGGCCAGCACCGTCAGCCAGAAGTTCCAGGGCTGTCGGGTGATCGGCTCGTGGGCGACGCCCTCGCCGACCAGGAATCCGGCGAACGGCAGCACAAGCTCGGAAGGGATCGGGATGATCACGCTCTCGAGGGCCACCCAGAGCGCGACCCCGAGATAGCCCACGGCGTCGTAGATCTGGGTGACCAGGTCGCGGACCGGCCCGTTCAGGAAGTCGAACACGGCCGGGAGCATAGCCGACTATCCTCGGAACCGTGACCGACCCCAACGTCCCGCACTTCACCCCGGACCGAGGCACCGGCCGACGCGATCCGGCGACCGCCGCCGTGATCCTGACCGGCGCAGACCTGACTGTCGCCGACGTGGAGTCGGTCGCCCGCCACGATGCGCCGGCGGCGCTCGACGTCCACGCCCGCGAGCGCATGCAGGAGGCCCGCGACGTCATCGAAGGGCTGGTCGCCGAGGGTGCCGTGGTCTACGGAGTCACGACCGGCTTCGGTGATCTCGCCTCCACGGTCATCGAGCCTGCCCAAGCCGGACAGCTCCAGCAGAACCTGCTGATGAGCCACGCGGCCGGTGTCGGCGCGCCGTTCCCGCGCGAGATCGTGCGGGCGATGCTGCTGCTCCGCGCGAACACGCTGGCCCTCGGCCACAGCGGGTGTCGGCCACTCGTCGTCGACGCGATCCTGGCCCTGCTGGCGAACCGGATCCATCCGGTCGTGCCGGAGCAGGGGAGTGTCGGGGCCTCGGGAGACCTCGCGCCGCTCGCCCATCTCGCGTTACCGCTGATCGGGCGTGGCGAGGTGGAGGTGGACGGCACGGTCAGACCAGCGGCCGAGGCGCTCCGCGAGGCCGGCCTCGAACCGCTGGTCCTGGGAGCCAAGGAAGGCCTCGCCCTCCTCAACGGTACGCAGATGATGGGTGCGATCGCGGCTCTCCTGCTGGCGGATGCGGATCGGCTGATGCGCACGGCGAGCGTTGCGGCGGCGATGTCCGTGGAGGCGCTGCTCGGGACGGACGTGGCCTTCGCAGCGGCCTATCAGCTGGCCCGCCCGCACCCCGGTCAGGTGGCCGTCGCCGCCGAGCTGCGTCACCTGCTCCGGGAGAGCACGCTGCAGACCGGTCACCACGCCTCGGCGCATAAGGTCCAGGATCCGTACTCCTTGCGCTGTGTGCCGCAGGTCCACGGCGCCGTTCGCGACGCCATGGATCACCTGCGTCGCGTCCTCGACATCGAACTCAATTCAGCGACCGACAACCCGCTCGTCTTCCCCGGCGGCGGTGTCGCTTCGGAGGACACGCTGGCGACCGGCGGGGGGCGGGTCATCAGTGGCGGCAACTTCCACGGCGAACCGATCGCCCTCGCCCTCGACTTCGCGAAGCTCGCCCTCGCCGAGCTCGGCTCGATCAGCGAGCGCCGGTCGGCGCTCATGGTGGACGCGCGGTTGAACGGGGGTCTGGCGCCGTTCCTCGCGGCTTCGTCCGGCATCGATTCCGGGATGATGATCTACCAGTACACGGCCGCCGCCCTGGTGTCGGAGCACAAGGTCCTCGCCCACCCGGCGTCGGTCGATTCCATCCCGACGAGCGCGAACCAGGAGGACCACGTCTCGATGGGGTCCATCTCCGCCCGCCACGCTCGAGCGGTGCTCCAGGGCGTGGAACGGATCGTCGGCATCGAGTTGTTGCTCGCGGCCCAGGCGCTCGACCTTCGCCTGGCGCTCGTTCCCGGCGCGATCCCCGGCAAGGGCGTCGCCGTGGCGCTGACCCGGATCCGGGAACGCGTCGACCACCTGGATGCGGATCGCGAACCGGGGCCGGACCTGACGGCAGCGACCGCCATCGTCCACGATGGTGTGCTGGCCGATCTGGCCGGCGACGATCGGCTGTAGACGCCGGGTCAGCGGCGGAGCGGACCCCCGGTACGGGCGTGCTGGTCGGGTCGACGATAGCCGACGTGGCGCAGGGTCCGGTCGATCTCAGCGAGATAGTGCTGGCCTTCGCGACGCTCCTCCAGCCAGACGAGGTAGCCGGGATCGACCCGCGCGATCTCGCCGACGGACCAGCCGATGTGCCGGCCGAACTCGAGGACCGATCCGGATGGGCGTCCCGGTGGTCTGCCGGCGCCACCGGTGCCGTCCCGGGCGGGCGTCCAGTGACGGCTGCCATCGCGCGTTCGGAGCGTCCCGCCTGCGTGGCCGTCGCCGGTCGGCGGCGTCACGCTATGTTCCTCGGCTTCCTCGGCGGCATGGCGGGCTCGACGCTTCCGGTCGCGGATCCGGTCGAAGGGCGCGTTGATCCGCATCATCTGGATCGTGGCGTCGTCACCGGCGACGTCCGGGTGGAACGTCCGAGCGAGTCGGCGATGCGCCACGGCGATCATGGCATCGGTCGCCGCTCGGTCCACGCCGAGGATCGTGTACGGATCGTTCGTGCTCGCGGTCACCATCCCCGGACTCTAGCAAACACCCCAGTGCGTAGACTCAGGTACGGATGGATGCTCTGCGTACCCTAGACGTCACGGATGACACGACCTTCGCGCTGCTGCCGCCGTGTGCGGACCCCGGATATGACCACCGGTCTTGCGACTACTGGGAGGACGAAGCGCGGGGGTCGAAAGCGGCCCGACTGGACTGGCTGACGTCCACAGCCGCATCGACTGAGTCCGCGCCGATCCGGTCGGGCAACCCGTTCCTCGATGACCTGGGAGCCGGTGCCCCGGGCGCGAACCCGTTCACCCGTGCCAGGTCGCCGACGACCGCCAACCCGTTCCTCGACGCGGACGACGACGCGATCTCGAACCCCTTCGCGCCACCGCCGAAAGCCGGACCAGCCGTCCCACCGACCGCCCCACGCAAGCTGCGACTGCTCGGCCGCGGGCTGGGCGTGGTCGGCAGCTACGCGAAGATCCTGCTCGATGGCGACCGGACGCTCGCGTACTGCCAGTTCGGTCCGCTCACCGCGTATCCGCGAGCTCAGCGGATCCGTGACCTGTATCCGCTCCTGCCGGCGGCCCCGCTCCCGGCAGTGATCACCTGTATCTCCACGGTGGCCGCGGCACGCGGCGAGGGTCACGGCCTGCGACTCGTCCAAGCCGTCTGTGAGGATCTCGCGGGCCGCGGGTTCGCCGCGGTCGAGTCGTATCCGGAGCTCGGGACCAGGCCCGAGGCCACCAGTGGCGCGACGCCGGCGTTCTGGGAGGCGGCCGGGTTCGGCCGCGCCATCGACGACCCGAGGTTCCCGGTCATGCGCCGCGACCTGGCGTGAGCGCCCGCCTGGTCTGGATCGGGAGCGCCTTGTTCCTTGTCGCGATGATCGTCGTCGCATGCGCCGAGACGCCGCCCACGCCGACCACGACCGCGTCGGCGAGGGCGCCCGGCACGTTGGCGTCCCCCGCCCTAGCTTCGGGCGCGCCCGGCTCGTTGATCGTCGTCGAGGAGGACCTGCTGAGGTTGCTTCCCGCGAAGGTCGACGGCGTCGCACTCGTCAGCGATCCGGACACGGCCGCCAGCGTCGCCGCGGATCCGGATCTCGCCACGTCCGCTTCGGCGATCGCCGTCGCGTACGCGATCGGCCCGAGCGCATCGGTCGGCGAGGATGTCGCCGTCGTCAGCGTCGTCCGGCTCCGCTCGGGCGTCTACGACGACGCGTTCCATCGGTCCTGGCGAGATTCCTATGACGCTGCGGCCTGCCAGGCAGCCGGTGGCGTCACCGGCAACGCCCAGGCCGAGGTCGGCGGCCACGAGACCTTCATCGGCTCGTGCGCCCAGGGAGCCTTCACCTATCACGTGTATCTCGAGGACCAGGACGTGCTTGTCTCGATCACGTCGGTCGGGGCGCGCCGCCTCGGCGAGCAGGTGGTGGCCGGTCTCGGCGAGTAGGCTTGACATAGGAGAAACACGCATGCACGGATCGGACACGACCACCCACGGCCCCCGGCCCGTTCGGGCGCCACGCGGCAGCGAGCTCACGTGTCGTGGCTGGCAGCAGGAAGCGGTCCTGCGGATGCTGATGAACAACCTGGATCCCGACGTGGCCGAAGATCCCGACCACCTCGTCGTCTACGGCGGGACCGGACGAGCCGCTCGCAGCTGGGCGGCGTTCGATGCGATCGTCCGCGAGCTCCGCCGGCTCGGCGACGACGAGACGCTCCTGGTCCAGTCCGGCAAGCCCGTCGGCGTCGTGCGAACCCATGAGTGGGCACCGCGGGTCCTCATCGCGAACTCCAACCTGGTCGGCAAGTGGGCCACGTGGGACGTGTTCCGTGACCTGGAGCGGCAGGGCTTGATGATGTACGGCCAGATGACCGCCGGGTCCTGGATCTACATCGGCACGCAGGGCATCCTGCAGGGGACCTACGAGACCTTCGCCCACGCCGCCCGTGAGCACTTCGACCGGTCCCTGCGCGGCACGGTGACGCTGACGGCGGGCCTCGGCGGGATGGGCGGCGCGCAGCCGCTGGCGGTGGCGATGAACGACGGCGTGTGCATCGCCATCGAGGTCGACGAGGTCCGCGCCCGGCGTCGCCTCGACATCGGCTACGTGGACCGGCTGACCGGCGAACCCGCGGAGGCCCTCGCCTGGGCCCGGAAGGCGGCGGCGCGCGGCGAGGCCGTCTCGATCGCGCTGGTCGGCAACGCCGCTGAGATCGAACCCGCCTGGGCGGCGGCCGGCGAACGGTTCGACCTCGTGACGGACCAGACCTCGGCCCATGACGCCCTCGGCGGGTATGTCCCGGACGAGATGACCTTGCCGGACGCGCTCGAGCTGCGAGCGGCCCTGCCTGACGAGTACCAGCGCCGCGCCAGACGGGCGATGGCGGCACACGTCCGGGCGATGCTCGCGTTCCAGCGGGCGGGCGCTGTGGTCTTCGACTACGGCAACAACCTGCGCGCCCAGGCCCAGGAGGCGGGCGTCGTCGACGCGTTCGACTACCCCGGATTCGTCCCGGCCTTCATCCGGCCGCAGTTCTGCGAGGGTCGCGGTCCGTTCCGCTGGGCCGCGCTGAGTGGCGACCCGGCCGACATCGCACGGACCGACCGGGCCGTCCTGGAGCTGTTCCCCGACGACGCCGGGCTCCATCGCTGGATCGCGATGGCCCAGGATCGGGTCCCGTTCCAGGGCCTCCCGGCCCGGATCTGCTGGCTGGGCTATGGCGAACGCCATCGTGCCGGACTCGCCTTCAACGAACTCGTCCGGACGGGCGAGGTCAGCGCGCCGATCGTCATCGGGCGGGACCACCTGGACGCCGGGTCCGTCGCCTCACCCAACCGCGAGACGGAGGCCATGGCGGACGGCTCGGATGCCGTCGCGGACTGGCCCTTGCTCAATGCCCTCGTCAACACGGCAGCGGGTGCGACCTGGGTCTCGATCCACCACGGCGGCGGCGTCGGGATCGGCTACTCGCAGCACGCCGGCATGGTGGTGGTCGCGGACGGGACGGACCTCGCCGCGCAGAAGCTCGAACGGGTCCTGACGACGGACCCAGCGATGGGCGTCCTGCGCCACGTCGACGCCGGCTACGAGCACGCGATCGAGATCGCCCGGGAGCGGGGCGTCAACGTTCCGATGCTCGCCTCGGACTGACCCTCAGCGATGCTTCCTGGCCGGACCGACGGCACACGGTCCCCCCGCCCTACGTCGAGGCCGCCGGACGACTAGCATCGTCGGGTGTTGATCGAGTCGGTCCCGAACGTATCGGAGGGTCGCCGTCTCGACGTGGTGGACCGCCTGGCGGACGCCATCTCGAGCGTCCCCGGGGTCTTCCTGCTGGACCGGACGAGCGACGCCAGCCACAACCGCTCGGTCTTCACGATGGCCGGCGAGGACGGGCCGGTCAGCGAGGCCCTCGAGCGCCTCTTGGCGGCGGCGATCCATGACATCGACATGGACCTCCACGGCGGCGAGCACCCACGAATCGGGGCGGTGGATGTGATTCCCTTCGTGCCCCTGGCCGACACATCGATGGAAGACTGCGTCGCCCTTGCCCAGGCGTTCGGCGAACGGATCGCCACGCGGTTCGACCTGCCGGTCTACCTCTACGCCCAGGCCGCCACGCGGCCGGAACGGGTCAGATTGTCGGACGTGCGTCGCGGGCAGTACGAGGGCCTGAAGGCGGAGATCGACCAGCGCGGCCGGGAGCCGGACTTCGGCCCGGCACGGATGCACCCGTCGGCCGGTGCCGTGGCGGTCGGGGCTCGTCCGTTCCTGATCGCCTACAACATCAACCTCGTGTCAGAGGACGTCGAGCTCGCGAAGCGGATCGCCCGCCGCGTCCGCGAATCGGGCGGCGGTCTGCCGAAGGTCCAGGGCAACGGGTTCTGGATCGAGGAGCTGCGGCGCGCCCAGGTCTCCATGAACCTGCTGGACTTCTCGGTCACGCCACTGTGGCTGGTGTGGGAGACGGTCCGCGAGATCGCCGCCGAGGATGGCGTGGACCTCGCCGAGTCGGAGCTGATCGGACTGGCTCCGGTCGGGTCCCTGCTGGCCGTCGCCGACCGCGCCGGCGCCGATCCGGACGACGCGATCGACGACCGACTCGCCGCTGCGGCCTCATTCCTTCGGCTCCGCGACTTCTCGCCGCTCCAGGCCCTGGAGCTGCGTCTGGAGGCGGCCCGCTCGGGCCAGCTCCGGTGAGCAGCGGCTTCCGGGTCATCGAGGGCGGCCGCAGCGAGGAGCCCAGCCCAGGCCTCCTGATCGTCGGCGCGGCCGAGGTCGTGACCATGGCCGGTGGCGTGCGATCCGGCCGGTCACAGGGCGAGATCGGACGGTTGACCGCGGACCCGACCCAGGATCCAGTGTCGGGCGCCGATCCGGTCGTCGCCTGCTGGGACGGGCGGATCGCCGCAGTCGGCCCGCGCGCGAAGGTGGAAGCCGCGCTGGAGGCCGAGGGCTATCCGCTCGGGCGGTTCGCGCGGCTGGACGCGGCCGGCGGCGTCGTCACGCCCGGCCTCGTGGATCCCCACACGCACCTGTTGTTCGGCGGGTCCCGCGAGAACGAGCTCATCCTGCGCCAGCGTGGCGCCGGGTACATGGACATCCTGGCCTCCGGCGGTGGGATCCTGTCCACGGTCGCCGCCACCCGAGCGATCGACAGCGAGGCGCTCGCGCGGCACGGCCGGCGCTGGCTGGACGAGATGCTGGGCCACGGCGTCACCACGGTCGAGGCGAAGTCCGGCTACGGGCTCGACCTCGAGACCGAGATCCGCCTGCTTCAGGTCGCCTGGGAGCTCGGCCAGGACGGGCCGATCGACGTGGTTCCCACGTTCCTCGGCGCGCACGCCGTCCCACCCGAGTTCCGGACACGACCGGAGGGCGTGGACGCGTACGTCCGGTCTGTCATCGATGAGCAGCTGCCCGGCGTCGCGGCCCATGGACGGGCGCGGTTCTGCGACGTGTTCTGCGAGGAGGGCGTGTTCAGCGCCGATCAATCCCGGCGGATCCTGGAGGCCGCCGCTGCGTTCGGCCTGACTCCGCGGCTCCACGCCGATGAGCTGGTCCCATCCGGTGGTGCGGAGTTGGCGGCCGAACTCGGCGCCGCATCGGCCGATCACCTGGCCGCGCCGTCACCGGCCGGCATCGACGCCCTGGCCGCGGCCGCCGCCACCGATCAGCCGGTCGTCGCGACGTTGCTCCCGGCGACGACCTGGTTCCTCATGAAGGACCACCATGCACCGGCCCGCAACCTGATCGAGCGCGGGATCCCGGTCGCGCTCGGGACGGATTTCAACCCAGGCACGTCACCCACGGCCAGCCTGCCGCTGGCGATGACGGCCGCCTGCCTGAACCTGCGGATGACGCCGGACGAGACGCTCTCGGCGGTGACCATCAATGCCGCCCGCGCGCTCCTGCTCGAGGACGAGATCGGGTCGCTCGAGCCCGGCAAGCTGGCGGACGTCGTCATCTGGCGAGTGCCGACCTCGGCCCAGATCCCCTACTGGCCCGGCGCGAACATCGTCGGGACGGTGATCAAGCGCGGACGGATCGTCGTCGATCGGGCGTAGGGCCCGGCCCACCAACCCCGCCGTGCAGTCAGACCTGCTTGCCGCGCGACTCCAGCAGGACCGTCATCGTTTCGCTCGGCAGGCTCGTGGCCGTCACGGAGAGCTTCGGCTGGGTGACGGGCTCCGCGCCCATCTCATGGAAGAACCTGGCCAGGGCCTCGGCGCAGTCGGCCTCGTCGTCGCAGATCGGCATCGGGATGACGATCTTGGGATCCAGCTGCGCGATCAACGCCGCTGCGCGGGTCGGCGACAGTGTCCCGCCGAGCGGCACGCAGGCGATGTCGACCTCACCGAGGTCGCCGAGCTTCTCCTCGGACAGGAGATGCCCGATGTCGCCCAGGTTCAGGACATGGACGCCGTCTACCTCGACGGCGAAGGACACCTGCTTGCCCCCATCGGCCCCGCGCGCGTCGTCCCGGTAGGTCCGCACGCCGGTGATGAGGACTTCCTTGACCTCGTACTCGCCGGGGCCGTCCAGGATGAATGCGTCATCGAGGCTGGACGGGAGGAAGGTCTTGCCATCCCGGGAGCGCTTGCCCTTCGCGCGCGGCAGCGGCGTGTCGTCCGGGTGGCTGAAGGTGACGATGTCGCCGGTGATCCCGCGCCCGGTCGGCCCGACGACCGCCTGGTACGGATCCGTGACGACGACCGCGTCCTTGCCGCGAAGGCGCACGCAGGTGCGTCCGTACCAGGTCACTTCCATCGGCCCGATTCTGACACAGTGGTCTGCACCGCGACTCATCGGCGCGTCAGGTCGGCGCGCCCGCCAGATCCCGGGTGAAAAGGAGAGACCGGAGGCGCCTGCCCAATCGGCGCCCCCGGTCGGAGGGAGGGAGGATAGAACCTTGCGGGTTCGTCCGTCCCGAACAGTAGGGCGCGTAGATTCAGGGTCGAGTCCGCAACCGATTAAGAAAGCGATACGCGTCCGGTGCGGCGTTCGTCCGGGGCCGGCCGGGACCTACTGGTACGGGGGGCCGAAAACGGCGCCCGTGCGACAATCCCGCCGATGTCCGACCTCAGAGCGCCGCTTCGAACCCCCACCCGGATCATCCGCGTTGGGCTCCCGCTGCTCCTGTCCCTAGCCCTGGCTGCGTGTGCGACGAGCGTGCCGAGTGCGAGTCCCAGCGCGGCCGTATCGCCGACACCCGCGCCGGTGGCCTCGCCGGCGGCCAGCGTGGACCCGACCGCGATCTACGAATCGATCGAGGCTCAGGTCATCGACATCCGTGGCCTGGAACCGACCCGTCCGGTCGATCGCAAGGTCCTGGACGAGGCGGAACTCCGCTCGATGATGACCGAGCTGTTCGACGCGGATACACCGCCTGGATACGTGGCCGCGAACGAGCGCTTGTACAAGGCCCTCGGCCTGATGCCCCAGGACGCGAACCTGCGCCAGCTCACCCTGGATCTGTTGAGTGCCGGCACCCTGGGCCTCTACCGGAACGACCAGGACACGCTGTACGTGGTCTCGCGCAGCGGGCGCATCGGCGGCAACGAGAAGATGACCTACGCCCACGAGTACGGGCACGCGCTGCAGGACCAGACCTCGACGGTCTTCGCCGACCAGAAGGACGTCCTGGATCAGAGCGACCGGATCCTCGCCCGCCAGGCCGCCTACGAAGGCGATGCGTCGCTGTTGATGACGCAGTGGGCCATCGCCAACCTGACCCCGCCCGAGATCCAGGACCTCATCGAGGCCGCCTCGGACCCGGACCAGCTGGCCGCCATGGAGCGCATCCCGGTGATCATGCGCGAGACTCTCCAGTTCCCGTACACGACCGGGCTCCTGTTCGTGCAGGATCTCTTCGGCCAGGACGATTGGGCTGCGGTGGATGGACTCTATGACCGGATGCCGGAGTCGACGGAGCAGATCCTCCATCCCGAGAAGTACGGCGCGAACGAGGTGCCCGTCGAGGTGGACCTGCCTGATGACCTTGCCAAGCGACTCGGTACCGGCTGGACCGTGCCGCTCGAGGACACGTTCGGCGAACTGCAGACCCGCATCTGGCTCCGCGAGAGCGGTCTCGACTCGATCGCGGCCGAGGACGCGGCCGGTGGGTGGGGCGGTGACCGTTTGGCGGTCCTGGAAGGTCCCGATGGTTCCTGGGCGCTGGCCTGGAAGACGGTCTGGGACACCGCAGCCGATGCGGCAGCGTTCGAGACGCCCGCCGGTGCGTGGCTGCGACGGCCGACCGGCGGGACGGCCCGACTCCTGCTCGGCACCGGGGCGACTCGCTGGATCGTCGTGGCGAACGATCAGGACACGCTTGATCACGTCGCCGGCGCGCTGGGACTGTCCGGCTGACTAACGCGTCGCGTCGTCGGTCACATCGAGTCGGGTGCGGAGATCCCGAGCAGACCGAGGGCATTCGCCAGTGTCACCTGGGCCGCTCGAGCGAGCGCCAGCCGAGCGGCGGATCGTTCCGGCGCCTCGGTATCCACGACGCGCGCGTCGCGATAGAACCCGTGGAACGTCGTGGCCAGTTCCGTGGCGTAGGCCGTGATGCCGTGCGTCTCCTCGGCGGCCACCGCGTCGGCGACGACCTCCGGGTACCTGGCGATCACCCGGGCAAGCGCGCCTTCGGGGCCGCCGGCTAGTCCACCGGCGACATCGTCTGCCGGCGCGAGTCCGGCGCCGGCCGCCTTGTGCAGGATCGACGCGATCCGGGCATGGGCGTACTGAACGTAGTACACCGGGTTCTCGTTCGACTGCTTCTTGGCCAGCTCGATGTCGAAGTCGATCGCCGACGTCGCCCCGCGTGACGCGAAGAACCACCGAGCTGCATCGATGCCGACCTCGGCCAGGAGGTCGTCGAGCGTGATGAACTCGCCGGCGCGCTTGCTCATCGACACCTCGTGCCCGTCTCGAACGAAGCGGACCCAGGAGTACAGGAGGACCTGGACGGCCTCGCGGTCGTAGCCCATCGCCTTCGCGGCGTTGCGTAGGCGTGCGACCGTGCCGTGGTGATCGGCGCCCCAGATGTAGATGAGGTGATCGAAGCCGCGGCTGAACTTCTCGGTCACGTAGCCGATGTCTGCCGCGAAGTAGGTCGGTTTGCCGTTCGATCGGGTGATGACTCGGTCCTTGTCGTCACCGAACGTCGTTGAGCGGAACCACACGGCCCCGTCGAGTTCATAGACATGGCCGTTCGCCCGAAGGCGCTCCACGGCGCGATCCACCCAGCCCTCGTCGTGCAGTCGCGCCTCGCTGGTCCAGACATCGAAGGTGACCCCCAGCGCCGCCAGGCTCCGTTCGATGCCCTCGCGCACACGCCCGGCCGCCCATCGGCCGACGACCGCGGCCGTATCCGCACTGAGGTCGGTCGCCGCCGCCCAGATGTCATCCGGCAGGTCGGACGCCAGTTCGACGACGTACTCGCCACGGTAGGCGTCCTCCGGCAACTCGTCGCCCCGCCGCAGCGCCGCGACCGACGCGCCGAGGATCGCGATCTGGCCGCCGGAATCGTTGAAGTAGTACTCGCGCGTGACCCGCTGGCCACCCGCCTCCAGGACTCGACAGAGAAGGTCGCCGACGAAGGCGCCCCGAGCGTTGCCGATGTGCAGCGGCCCGGTCGGGTTGGCCGAGACGAACTCCACGTTCACGGTGCGGGGGCCGGTCTGCGGGTGGAGTCGGCCCCAGGCCGCAGGATCGGCGAGGACCGCGCCGATGGCATCCTCGAGCGCCCGATCGGCAAGCCGGAGGTTCACGAACCCGGGTGGCGCGACCGTCGCGGCCGCGATGGGAGTCGTGTCGGGCGTCCGCTCGGCTTCAGCGTCCAGTTCGGCCGCCAGGACGGTCGCGATCGCCAGTGGTGCCATCCGGTATGGGCGCGCCAGCTTCATCGCGAGGTTGGTCGACAGGTCGCCATGATCGACGCTGGCCGGCCGTTCGACCTCTACGACGGGGCGGGTCGCATCGCCGAGTGCGGCGGGCAGGGTTCCGCCGGCCACTGCTCGCGCCCAGGCGCGCTCGATCGCATCGCGGGTCAGGTCGCGGATCGGCGCTTGGGTCGGCATGGGACGCACATCCTAGCGGGGCCGGACGGCCCGGTGAGTGGCGGGACGAGCCGCGTCACCCCGTAGACCTTGGTCCTGGTACCGTCCGGCTCGATTCGTTGTCCCCTGTCACCGATCGGCAGGTCGCCGAGCCGGAATGGTCCTGTCCGGTGCGGTGCGGCATAGACAAAGGTACTGGACGGTCGCGGGACCCGGTGCGACGCTCATGGTCGCTCGACGACACCGCCAGCGGGGTCGGGGCAGCCATCCAATCCGAGGCATCTCGCCTCTCGCATCGGGGAAGATCGAATGACTGCTCGCAAGCGTCGCAACAGCACCGCCCGACGGATGTCGTGGCTGCTGGTCGCCGGCCTGACTGCCGGCGCCCTCCTGGTCCCGGCCGCATCGTCGGTTTCGGCGACGCCAGGCGATCCGGAACACAAGGTCACCATCTGCCACCGAACCAACTCGGTCACCAACCCGTACGTGATCATCACGGTGGACTACTCGGGCGCCGACGGCTCACTGGTTCACGACAACGGCAACGGCGACCACACGATCCACCTTGGCCCGGTGTTCGACTTCGGCAACCCGCCACCGCCGCCGCACAACGGCGACCAGTGGGGCGACATCATCCCGCCGTTCAGCTGGTCGGGCGATCAGAACAACCCCGGTGGTTCGTACCCTGGCCTGAACTGGACCGAAGCCGGCCAGATCCTCTACCGAGCTGGCTGCGCCGCGACCGCCCCGTCTGAAGAGCCGAGCGAAGAGCCGAGCACCGAGCCGAGCGAA
>JBKJXL010000259.1:0-2565 GCA_046716225.1 Candidatus Limnocylindrales bacterium
GCTATCGCCAAGTCTGTCGTTTCTGGGGTGAGATGGTGCACGGACGCACGGGCCGCGGTGACCCCCGCACCAGACCACCCCTCGGCGCGGCGCTCGGCGAGTTCAGGTGTCGCTGAGCGCCCGCCAGGCTCCACGCCTGGGCGATCGCCCCGCGGGGTCGATGCGGCGAGTCGCCCTCGGTCAGTTCGGACAGGGACCCGAGCCCCGCATCGCGGAAGTGCATTGATCCGGCCTCGAGCATCTCGAGCGCCTCGGTCCGGTCGCGGAGGCGGGCCCACGCCTCCGCGAACGGCCCCATCAGCCACGTCCACGCGGTGCCCTGGTGATATGCGCCGTCGCGCTTCTCGGGCGAGCCGCTGTACCTCCCGCGATACCGCGGATCGCCCGGCGCAAGTGACCGCAGGCCGAGCGTCGTCGAGAGCGAATGCGCGACCGTGTCGAGCACGGCCTGCTCCTGGGTGGGCCCGAGGATCCGATCGGGGAGTGACAGGGCGAAGATCTGGTTTGGCCGGATCGTCCAGTCGTCGCCGTCGGGGCCATCGACCACGTCCGCGAGGTGGCCCCGTGCCGGATCCCAGAATCGGGCGCAGAACGACGCGCGCGTCCACTCAGCGGCCTCGAGGCACTCGGCCGAACCATCGGGATCCGTGAGCGCGAGCCACTCGCCCGTCCAGCGGAGCGCGCTGTACCAGAGCGCGTTGATCTCGACCGGCTTGCCGATGCGCGGGGTGACCTCGACGTCGCCGACTCGCGCGTCCATCCACGTCAACTGCTGGCCCGGGACGCCGGCGCGCAGGAGGCCATCGGCGGGGTCGACGCCGATCCCGAAGTCGGTGCCGTTCGAGTACGCGTTCAGGATGTGGAACACCGACGGCAGGAGTTCGTCGGCGAGCATTGGTCCCGAGTGCACGGTCCAGGCGCGCAGGGCCTGGATGAACCACAGCGGGGCGTCGACCGTGTTGTAGTGCAGCGGTCCGTCGGACCGATCCGGCAGGTCGTTGGGGAGGAGCCCCTGCCGGAGCAACCGCGCAAAGGCACGCAGCGTGTCGGCCGCCTCGTCGGGGTGCTCCGTCGCCAGCAGCAGCCCCGGGAGCGCGATCATCGTGTCGCGGCCCCAATCGCCGAACCACGGGTAGCCCGCGATGATCGTCGGTGTCGAGGGCGTCGGGTCATCGCCCGAGCGCACCGGCAGATCGCGCCGCACCACGCACTGGTCGGCCGCGCGCACGAGTCCCCGCAGGAACGCGGTGCCGTGCCGCGCACCGGCGCGGACCTCGAGCTCGGGGTCGCGTTCGAGGGCCGCTGCGAATGCCGCGGCGGCCGTCGCGCCCGCGGCCGGCCCGCCGTCCACCGATAGCCGGATGGCAGCGCGCGCGTCAGGTGCAAGATCGCCTTCGAACGTGACGGTGGCCAGCAGGTCCGACTCGGCGTCGAGGCCGCGCGCCAGCTCCTCGCGATGCCGGAACCGGCGGTACCAGACCCCCTCCGGCACGAACCCCAGACCCTCGGCCGTGAGCGACAGCGTCGCCGACGCGCCCGCCAGATCGAGTGCGATGCCATCAGCGATCAGCTCCGCGGCGAACTCGCCGTCGTCGACCGCGAGGACGTGGTGGTCGCGGTCGGTGGCGAGCGGGGTGACCCGCAGGTGGATCGGCCGGTCGCCGCGTACCAGCGCGTATTCGATCCACGTGGTGTTCGCGCCGTGCTCCATCACGATCCGCTTCTCGATCAAGAGGTCGCGGATCGCAAAGCGCCACGTCGGGATCGGCCCGTCCAGGTGGAACGACTCGATGTGCTCCCAGCCGCGCTGATCGATGGTGCCATCGGCGAACTCGTGCCCGTGAAGCGCGATCGACTCGCCATCCACATCGACCCACTCCGTGAGGCCGGCCACGAAGACCCGCCGGTCCGCGGGTGGCGCGAGCGCGGCCACGAGGAGGCCGTGGTAGCGGCGCGTCAGGGGTCCGGCGAGCGTGCCCGACGCGTAGCCACCCAGGCCGTTGGTCACGAGCCACTCGCGGCGCAGGCCCTCCTCCAGCTCGCCGCAGATCTCGCGCCCGAACGCGACCTCGGCCCGGTCCGCGAGGCTCATGCGGCACCCGAGGGCATCGGCGCACCGCCCCCGCCCGCCATTTCAACGGTGGTGCTGCGGCCGGGCTTGCTCGTCTGTTCGAGCAGTTTCGCGACCAGGGCGGTCCAGCCGGTCTGGTGCGACGCGCCGAGGCCGGCCCCGGTGTCGCCGTGGAAGTACTCGTAGAACAGGACGTTGTCGCGCCAGAGCGGATCGAGCGCCGCAGGGTCGTCCCCGAACGTCGGCCGGCGGCCATCGGGGCCCGGCAGGAACAGCGACTCGAGACGCCGCGAGAGCTCGGCCGCGATCTCGTCGAGCGCGAGCATCTGCCCCGAGCCCGTCGGACACTCGACCTTGAAGTCGTCGCCGTAGTAGTGGTGGAACTTCTGGAGTGCCTCGATCAGGAGGAAGTTGATCGGGAACCACACGGGACCGCGCCAGTTCGAGTTGCCGCCGAACAGCGCCGTGCTGGACTCCGCGGGTTCGTACTGGAC
>JBKJXL010000260.1:0-6855 GCA_046716225.1 Candidatus Limnocylindrales bacterium
TTCTTCGCCTACGTCGGCATCTTCCTGCTCCTTCCCACCCTGTATGTCCTCGTCGGGGCCTTCCAATCGGCCGACGGATCACCGTCGCTCGAGAACATCTCGACCGTGCTGCGCGAACCCCGCTACCTGCAGGCGTTCGCGCGGTCCATCCAGCTGTCGCTCGTGTCGGCGCTCGTCGGGGCCATCCTCGGCGGCCTGTTCGCCTGGGCCGTGTCCGTCGGCGGGCCGGGCGGGAGGCTACGCCAGATCTCGGTCGCTGCGTCCGGCGTCCTCGCCCAGTTCGGCGGCGTGATGCTGGCGTTCGCATTCCTCGCCACGTTCGGCTTCAACGGCCTCATCACGATCCTGCTGAGGGACACTGTGGGGTTCGACTTGACGTCGGACAGCACATGGCTCTACGGGATGACCGGGCTGACGATCGTCTACACCCTTTTTCAGATCCCACTCATGGTCATCGTCTTCCTACCGGCCCTCGACGGCCTTCGGCAGGAATGGTGGGAAGCGTCCACCAGCCTCGGCGGATCAAGCCGGTCGTACTGGCGCCACGTCGGCGGGCCGATCCTCGCGCCGAGCTTCCTGGGGGCGGTCCTCCTGCTGTTCGCCAACGCGTTCTCCGCCTATGCCACGGCCGCGGCGTTGGTCAGTCAGGGCAGCCCGATCGTGCCACTCCAGATCGGTGAGGCGATGTCCGGCGAGGTGATCCTCGGACAGGCCAACCTGGGCAAGGCGCTAGCCCTGGGCATGATCATCGTGGTCATCGTCGTCATGACGCTCTACGCGCTCCTTCAGCGACGCGCGTCGCGGTGGCTTCGATGACCGGACGTCGCCACCGGCGCCGCGAGGTCGCCCGCGGGGCGATCATCTTCCTGATTGGTGGCTACCTTCTGTTGCCCCTGGTGGCGATGGCGGAGTTCTCGACCCGTGGCGACTTCGGGAGCCGCTCCCTCGATTCGTGGATCGCCATCGCGCGGGATCCGAACCTCGTCGAAGGCATCATCACGCCCCTCTCGATCGCCGCCGTGACCGTGGTCGGCATGCTCGTGCTGCTCGTGCCGACCATCACATGGACCTACCTGCGGGCGCCACGGCTCAAGCGCCCCGTCGAGTTCCTGTGCCTGCTGCCGATCGCCATCCCGGCCATCGTTCTGGTCGTCGGGATCGTGCCGATCTATTCGGTGCTCACGCGCGCCACGCGTGGCAATCCACTGGTGCTCGTGTTCATCGACATCATCCTGGTCCTGCCCTACGCCCACCGGGCCATCGATGCCGGCCTGCGGGCCATCGATGTCGGAACCCTCGCCGAGGCGGCCCGGAGCCTGGGCGCCAGCTGGCCGCGGGTCATGTTCCAGGTCATCGCTCCGAACCTGCGGGCCGCGATCCTGTCTGCGGCGGTCATCACGATCGCGCTCGTGCTCGGCGAGTTCACGATCTCCTCGCTGCTCAACTACGACACGCTGCAGGTGGTCATCAACCTGCTCGGCAAACGCGATGCGTTCGTGGCGGTGGCGGTCTCCCTGGCCGCGCTGCTGTTCGCCTTCGTGCTCATCTTCGGCATCGCCATCGTGGCGGGGGGCGAACGACGACAGGTCGAGGAAACCAACGAAGAAGGGGTCGCCTGATGTCCCAATCGCCCACGATGACGACACCCGAGGCCCGAAATGGCGTTTCCGTGCAGCTCCTCGGGCTGCAGCGACATTACGGGCCGGTCCACGCCCTCGACGGGCTGGACCTCGAGTTGGCGCCCGGCGAGTTGGTGGCGTTGTTGGGACCCTCGGGCTGCGGCAAGACGACGGCCCTGCGGGCGTTGGCCGGGCTCGATATCCCGGATTCGGGTCGGATCATCGTGGACGGGCGCGACATCACGGAGGTGCCGGCCAACCATCGCGACATGGGTATGGTCTTCCAGGCGTACAGCCTGTTCCCGAACATGACCGCGCGGGACAACGTCGCGTACGGCCTGCGCCTCCGCGGAGTGGACGCCCCCACACGGCGCCGGCGGGCGGACGAGATGCTCGAGCTCGTGGGCCTCATCATCCACGGCGATCGCTACCCATACCAGCTCTCGGGCGGTCAGCAGCAGCGCGTCGCGCTGGCCCGCGCGCTCGCGATCGAGCCCAAGGTCCTGCTCCTGGACGAACCCCTCTCGGCGCTTGACGCGAAGGTCCGCCGCCAACTGCGTGACGAGATCCGGCGCATCCAGATCAGCGTCGGCACCACGACCCTGTTCGTGACCCACGACCAGGAGGAGGCGCTCGCGCTCGGCGATCGGGTCGGCGTGATGTCGGCTGGTCGACTGGAACAGATCGCGCCCCCCGCCGAGCTCTACGAGCACCCCCGAACGGCGTTCGTCGCGGAATTCGTCGGTCTGACGAACAAGGTCAAAGGGATCGCCGACTCCGGAGCCGTGGACGTCCTGGGGGCACGTGTCCCGCTGCTCGATGGATCCGCTGGGCCAGGTCTGGTCACCGCGCTCGTGCGACCTGAATCCGTGAAGTTCGTCGCGGAGCCGGGGGCATCCGCGCACGTCATCGCTGTGAGCTTCCTCGGCTCGGTCTGCCGTGTGCAGGTCGAACTGCCGGATGGCGAGATCGTGGGCGCTCAGATGGCGGCGGCCGAGGTCGGCGAGCTCGGACCCGGGACCGCCGTTCGCGTTGCAGTGCGGCCCTCGCCCGTGTTCGCGATCGCAACGACGGATGGGGGCGGCCGTTGAGCGAGCTGAGCTGGTCGAACCTGCAGCGCATCAGCGAGGCGGCGCGAACGGTCGACGTCATCATGGACGTCGACGTCCTCGTCGTCGGCAGCGGGCCGGGCGGCCTGGGGGCCGCGCTTGCCGCAGCACGAGCCGGCGCCCGGACGGCCATCCTCGAACGAAACGGCTGCTTCGGCGGCAACATCACACAGGTCGGCGTCGAAGGGTTTGCGTGGTACCGCCATGAAGCGACCGTCGACAGCGAGGGCATCGGCACCGAGCTCGAGGAGCGGGCGCGAGTGATGGGCGCGACGTCCGATGAGCCGCAATCGGTCAGCCAGGCGCTGGATGCGGAGCGGTTCAAGTACGTTGCCGATGTCGTGGTGGAAGAGGCCGGTGTCCTCCCGTTGTTGCACCGCCTGTGTGTCGCGCCCATCGTCAAGGATGGTGCCGTCCTCGGCGTGATCACCGAGAGCAAGTCGGGACGAGAGGCGATCCTCGCCAGGCGCGTGGTCGACGCCACCGGTGACGCCGATGTCGCGGCGTGGGCCGGGGCACCGACCCGCAAGACGCCCCGCGAAGAGATGCTCGCCGCATCGGTCATGTTCTCGATGACCGGCGTCAACAAGCGGAAGTTCCTGGACGAGGTCAAGGCGGACCCCCAGACCTATCGCGACTGGGCCGGCAATGCCGAGTGGGACATCGAGACGACCGGCAAGGAGGACGAACTCTTCTCCCCATTCCTGCGCAAGCCCTTCAAGCAGGCCGTCGAGGCCGGTGTCATCCCGCCCAACCTGATCACTCTCGCCGGCACGTGGGGTACGGTGACCGACCAAGGTGACCTCACGTATCTGAACCTGGTCCATCTCGCGGGCATCGATGGCACCGACGCGGACGACCTGACCCGAGGAGAGATCGAGGGTCGACGGCAGGCCATGTTCGCCGTCGAGGCGCTGCGCCGATTCATGCCGGGTTGCGAGGACGCCAAGCTGCGTAACTTCGGGATGACCCTCGGGATCCGTGACACGCGCAAGATCGAGGCCCTGTACGACCTTACCGAGCACGACGTTCGCGAGCAGGCCCGCTTCGAGGATTCGATCGGGATCTTTCCCGAGTTCATCGACGGCTATGGCGTGCTGATCCTGCCGACGACCGGCCGCTACTTCCAGCTCCCCTACCGAGCGTTGGTTCCGAGGGGCGTCGCCAACCTGATCGTCGCAGGTCGATGTATCGGGGGCGACAAGATCTCTCACGCGGCCATCCGAAGCATGATGTGCTGCACCGTGACGGGGCAGGGTGCCGGGACGGCCGCTGCGATCTCCCTCCGTTCGGACGAGCCCTTTGACGAGCTCGATGTGAGCAGGGTCCAGCAGGAGCTCAAGCGCCAGGGTGCACGGATCGATTGATCGATCCGCTGCGCGGCATGGACCTCGTCATCTTCGACAAGGACGGGACCCTGATCGGTTTCGACACGATGTGGACCGACTGGGCGATCGGCCTGGGGGACAGGTTGTCGACGGTCGTTGGTCGTGACGTGCGACCGTCGCTATACCTCGTCCTGGGCTACGACGAGGTGACCGGCACGGCCACTCCCGGTAGGGCGCTGGCGGCAACCCGCGCCGGACATGGTCCTGCACGTGTGCGCCCGGCTGGGCGTGGACCCGCGCGAACCGCGATGATCGGCGACAGCCCGGCGGACCTGCGGATGGGTCGAGCGGCCGGGGCCGGGCTTGTGGTCGGCGTCCTGACCAGGTCGGCGCGAGGACCGACCTGGAACCGCTCGCCGACCTCGTCATCGGATCGGTCGAGCAGCTCCGGATCGCTTAGGAGCGGGGAGGCCTCAGCCCTTGCCGCGGATGCGAGCAGCAGGTGAGACGGACGGCTCGCCACGGCCGACGGCCTCGGCATGTCGCTGGATCGCCTCGCTTGTGGCGTTCGACCAGGCGGGGCGAAGAGCCGCCCGAGCCTTGGCGATCGAACGGATCGCGGTGGTGTCGACGTCCACGGCGGCTGCGCGAGTGTGGCGCTGGACGGCGGTCTTGTCGGCCATCTCAGTTGATCACGAACCAGGCGATGTACGTCGACGACGACACCGTCCCGTTGAGGTAGATCGTGAAGGAACCCGTGGTCGGCACCACGGACTGGACCCAGCGACCGGTCCGGTTGCTATGCAGCACGGCAAAGACACGGCTGCTGGTCGAAACCCCGGCCAGCGTGACCTTGATGCTCGACTTGCCGGCCCCGAGCGTGGCCCGGCCGGATCGGCTGAACTTGACCTTTCCCTGGACCTCCAGCCCCACTCCGGTCGCCGACGAGCCGATCGCCAGGACGCCGGCAGCGGCACCCGCGCTCTCGCCCACGACGCCGTTGCCGCCGTACCCATACACGCCGGCACCGCCGGATCCGAAGACGCCGACATCCCAGCTGTCGCCCCAGACCCCGCTCCCGAAGGTGGTGACCCCATCGCCCGCCGGCGCCGATCCGAAGACACCCGTGTAGGCGGTGTAGTCCGGCAGGAACGTCGGCCACGCCACCTCAGGGGGTTCGACGCTCCAGCCGACCACGCCGGCAGCAGTGAGGCTGGAGCCCTGGGCGCCGTAGCCGAAGCCGACTCCGGTCGTGGTGCTGGTGCCGGTCTGGGCGGCGGCGAACGCCGTGCTGCCGTCGTCGCTGTTGGTGATCGACGTGGTGGCGGTCGTGGCGTTATCCGTGCCCCTCCCGACGTGGTCCGCGTCAGTGGCGGAAGCGGTGAGCGGCAGGGCCGCGGAGGCGGCGAGGGCGGCGGCGGTGGCGGCGGCACCCGTCAGGAGTGCACGACGACTTCGAGGGGCGGCGGTCTCATCAGCCATATCAGGCTGTTCCTCCCTGTCCGTTGCCCGGCCCGAGCGGGTCGCGACCCACGGTAGACGCAGCATGGCACAGGGACATCTCAAACGTATCTCGCCCGGACCGCACGCCCCGGGGGCGCGCTTGCGCGCCGGTGGCCGGGGCTAGTTGCGCCCGCCCATCAGGCGCAGGAAGAACAGGAACAGGTTCAGGAAGTTCAGGTACAGGCCGAGCGCACCGACGACGGCCGCCTTCTCCATCGAACCGAGTCGCGCGGCGAGGTCGCCGGCCTGGATGCGCTGGACGTCGTACGCCGTGAGCGCGGTGAAGATGCCGATGCCGGCGATCGAGATCAACAGGTTCAGCGGCCCGCTGTTCAGGAAGATGTTGATGATCATCGCGGCGAAGAGGCCGATGATGCCCATCGTCAGGAAGCCGCCCATGCTCGCGAGCGAGCGCTTGGTGACGGCCCCGTAGATGGCCGCACCGCCGAACATCGCGGCCGCACTCAGGAACGCTTGGGCGACCGACGCGCTGGTGTACCCGGACACGATCAATCCCACGCTGAGCCCGACGGACGCGGCGTAGATGAAGAACAACCCGAGGGCGACGGTCGCGGAGATCTTGTTGATCGCACCCGCGATCACGACCACCAGGGCGAGCTGGGCGATGATGATGAACAGGAGGTAGTCGGAGGCGAACTGCAGGGCACGTTCGCTGCCCGTGACGGTCGCGGCAACGCCCGCCGTCAGCAGCAGACCAGCGAACATCCAGGCGAAGGCCTGGGTGAGGAAGGCCGTCGAGAGCCGCGCATCGGGCTTGACACCGACGGCTGAAGGAGACGCGTATGGCGTCTGGTTCGGCTCGTTGATCATGACGTCGCTGACTCCTTGTCGATCGATCCGCTTCGTTCGCGGACCCGGGCTGGTGTGGATACTCGAGTCTCGGCCTGCTCGGCCGCCCGGGCCAGGACCCACAGGAGGTCCGCCGTCCGGTTCAGATACGGTAGCAGATGGGGTCCAGGCACCAGTCCGGCCGCCTCGAGCGACACCGCGCGACGCTGGGCGCGGCGAAGGATGGTCCGCGCGACTTCCAGGGCAGCGCTGAGGGCCGTCTCGCCCGGGACAACGAACTCGTGCGGCATCTGGATCCGGGCCTCCAGCGTACGGAGTCGTTCGTCCATCGCGGACACCATCTCGGCCGACACGCGCGTGCGACCCTCCACCTGCCGGTCCCAGGCGTCCGGGTTCGTGGCGAGTTCGGCGGCCGCCACGAACAGGGCGCGCTGGATGGCGAGGACGGGCGCGCCAACTCGGGCGATGGGGCTGTCGGGCGCTGCG
>JBKJXL010000261.1:0-3706 GCA_046716225.1 Candidatus Limnocylindrales bacterium
CTCTCCACCAACCCGGAACTCCTGATCGCGGACGAGCCGACGACGGCCCTGGACGTGACCATCCAGGCGCAGATCCTGGAATTGATGAAGTCGCTGCGCGAGCAGAACAAGATGGCCATCATGCTCATCACGCACGATCTTGGCGTCGTGGCGGAGATGGCCGATGACGTCGTGGTGATGTATGCCGGCAAGGTGGTCGAACGAGCCGACGTGGACACGCTCTACGACGCGCCGCACCATCCCTACACGAGGGGCCTGCTTGCCTCCATCCCACGCCTCGGGGAGAAGCGCGAACAGCTCGCCGTCATCAAGGGCATGGTGCCCAACCCGCTCAACCTGCCTGCGGGCTGCCTGTTCAAGCGTCGCTGCCCACAGGTGATGCCGATCTGCGATGTCGCCCCTCCGCTCCGGGACGTGACGCAAGGGACCCTGCCCGCCGGAGCGCCGACGCACCTCTCGCGATGCTGGCTGACGCCGTCCGGTGGACTGCCCGAGGTCGGCGTCGACGCGACACCAGAGGCGGCCGCAGAAGCCGCCGCCGCCCTGTCCGTCGAATGAGCGAACCCATGACACCGATCGCGGAGTCAGTCCAGCCTGCCGTCGCGAGGAAGGGTCCGTCCGACGAGATCCTGGTGAGCGTCCAGAACCTCTTCAAGTACTTCGAGATCAAGGGTGGACTGCTGGGTACGTCGCATATCGGCGCAGTCCGTGCTGTCGATGGCGTCAGTTTCGACGTGCGGCGCGGAGAGACGCTCGGGTTGGTCGGCGAGTCCGGCTGCGGCAAGACCACCCTCGGCAAGGTCATCCTGCGCCTGCTCGAGCCGACGTCGGGCCGGGTGACCTTCCAGGGCGAGCCGGTCTTCGACGTCCCGACGTCGGCCGAGAAGAAGGCCGGCAAGAAGTCCATCAGCGCGTCCGCCTCGAAGATGAAGATGGTCCGGCGGAACATGCAGGTCGTCTTCCAGGATCCCTACGCCAGCCTGAACCCGCGGATGTCGGTGGGTGAGATCGTGGGCGAAGGCCCATTGGTCCAGGGTCTCTCGGACACGACCAAGCGCGAGGCGCTCGTTCGCGAGCTGCTGGGCAAGGTCGGCCTGAACCAGAGCCACATCCACCGCTACCCACACGAGTTCTCCGGGGGCCAGCGCCAGCGGATCGGCATCGCCCGTGCGCTCGCGGTCAACCCGGACTTCATCGTGTGCGACGAACCCGTGTCCGCGCTGGACGTCTCCATCCAGAGCCAGGTCCTGAACCTGCTTGACGATCTACAGAACGAACTGGGCCTGACGTACCTCTTCATCGCCCACAACCTCGCGGTCGTCGAACACATCAGTGACCGGGTCGGCGTGATGTATCTCGGCAAGTTGGTGGAACTCGCCGATGTCGATGAGCTCTACCGCAACCCGCGTCATCCGTACAGCGTCGCGCTCCTGTCCGCCATCCCCAATCCGAACCCGCGCATCCGCAAGACGCGCCTGGTGTTGAAGGGCGACATCCCGTCGCCCGCCGCGCCGCCGTCCGGTTGCCGGTTCCATACGCGCTGCTGGCTCCGGGAACGCCTCGGCAATCCCGAGCGGTGCTCGACCGAAGAGCCCGTCCTGCGCGATCTCGGAGCGGGCCACGAGACGGCCTGTCACTTCGCGGAGGAGATCTCGACGCTCGGTGGCGAAGTGGCCGAGGCGATCGGTGTCGATGAGGCCTCCGCCGGAGCGCCTCCCTCGACGGGACTCGCGAGTCCGGCCCCCTCGGCGACGGTCGCCATCCCGCCCACCCGTCCAGAGTCACCGGCGTCATAGTCGACGGTCGTCGTCATGAGAGCAGGGGTGTGCGCCAAGGGCCACCCCACGCTATCCTGACCCGCGACCGTCGCCGCGGCCATCGATCCGGAAGGGAGACCGGATGGGTCGACCGGCGGGAGACCGATCAATCTAGGAGGAGGACACATGACTCGAATTCGCATCGGGGCGCTCGTCGCCGCGACCGCGATCATCGCGGCGGCCTGTGGAGGCAGCAGCGAAAGCACGGCCCCGTCGGCCGCACCACCATCCGATGGCCAGGCCTCGTCGGCCCCGACCGTCGACCCAGGTGCGCCGAAGGAGGGCGGCACCCTCGTCGTCGGGATCCCCGGCGACATGGTCCTGGCGGACCCCTCGCTCGTCAGCGACAGCAACTCGTCCTACATCATGATCAACGTCGTCGAAGGACTGCTCGGCGTGAAGGCCGGCACCCTCGGCGAGATCGAACCGGTCCTTGCGGCCGAATTGCCTACCCTCAGCTCGGACGGCCTGACCTATACGTTCAAGCTTCGTGAGGGCATCAAGTTCCACGATGGCACGGACTTCAACGCGGATGCCGTCGTCTACACCTACGAGCGTCAGAAGAACGCGCCGGTGGCGTTGCGCGACGCCTACAACTACTACTTCGGTGCCGTCTTCGGCTGGGCCGAGAATTCGAACCTCGAGTCGGTGACGGCGGTGGATCCGTTGACGGTCGAGTTCAAGCTGAAGGCGCCGCAGAACAACTTCCTCATCGCGCAGGCGCCGCTGCCGCAGTTCGGCATCCAGAGCCCGACCGCGCTCAAGGCCGGCGATGCGGACAACGCCGATCCCTCGAAGAGCGCGTATGCGCAGGGCCAGGGGAATGGCATGGTGGGCACCGGCCCATTCAAGTTCAGTGAGTGGGTGCCCAACGACCACGTCACGATCGCGAAGAACCCAGATTACTGGAATGTCGAGCGCATCCCGCACCTCGACGAGGTGATCTACAAGCCGTACGCCGACCAGGCGGCCGAGCTGAACGCCCTGCAGGCCGGTGACATCGATCTGGCCCAGACGATCTTCCCGAGCGACATCGCGTCGCTGTCGTCGGACGCTGCCTACCAGGTCATCGACCGAGGCGACTCCTGCAACATCGGCCTGCTGCAGATGAACCACAAGCAGAAGCCGTTCGATAATGCCAACGCCCGTCTGGCCGCGGCGCATGCGCTCAACAAGCAGGCCTACATCGATACCTTCTATGCCGGTCTCGCGGAGCCTGCCGATAACTGGATGCCACCGGCGACCCAGTTTTATAAGGCCCTCAACCTGCCGACATACGACCTGCAGAAGGCCAAGGACGCGATCGCCGCATCCGGCTTGACGGGGGATCAGCTGAAGGTCCAGCTGTGGTACCCATCGGATGTCGCGCGACCGTATATGCCGGACCCGAAGGGGCTGGCTGAGGCCATCGCGAGTGACCTTGAAGCGGCCGGCTTCACGATCGAGTTCAAGAGCGCCGGCTGGCGTACCGGGTACCTGGCTGACGAGGCCCTCGGGAAGTACCCCGCGTGGCTCCTCGGCTGGACCTGCGACTGGCCGGGTCCCGACAACTTCCTCAACACGGCGTTCTTCCACTTCGCCGGCGACGAGCCGAACCCTGAGTTCGCCTACGGCCCGCCGGAACTGAAAGCTGCGTTCGACAAGGCAGCGTCGGCTCCGGACGACGCCACGGCCCAGGCAGCGTGGGCGGAAGCCCAGGACATCCTGGCTCGCGACCTTCCCACCGTCCCGCTCGTCCACTCGAAGCCACCGGCTGCAGCGATCGCCGCAGTCAAGGGGTTCCTGGGCGCGGGTAACCTCAATGAGCCCCTGTATGGCGTGTGGCTGGACAAGTAGTCCAGGCCTGACGACCCGAATGGTCCGCTGAACCGAATCGGCATCCCCGGGGC
>JBKJXL010000262.1:0-2683 GCA_046716225.1 Candidatus Limnocylindrales bacterium
CGTCAGCCGCGGTCCGGTTCTTGTTGTCGGTCTGGGTCTCGACGAGGACCGCGATGCCGCCCGGGCCGTAGCCCTCGTACACGATCTCCTCGAACTGCTCCGCGTCGCCGCTGCCGGTCGCCTTGTCGATCGTCCGCTTGATGTTGTCCGCCGGCATATTGACGGAGCGGGCCTTCTCGATGGCGAGGCGCAGGCGATAGTTCGCGTCGGGATCGCCGCCACCCTGTCGGGCCGCCACCGAGATCTCGCGCGCGACCTTGGTGAACAGGGCGCCGCGCTTGGCATCGGTGATGCCCTTGGCGCGCTTGATCGTGGACCACTTGGAATGACCTGACATCGCGGGGCGGAGTATAGCCGACTATGATGGCTGGACCCGCCTCCCCCATCAGACATCCCGGTCGCTCCCTCAGCACAAGGACCGATGCGCCGATGACGATGAAGAGTGTCGACCTCCCCCACCTCCGCAGCGTGGTGCTGACCGGACACGTGGGTGCCGGCAAGACCACGCTGGCTGAGCAGCTCATGTTCAGCGCGGGGGCCATCCCCCGGCTGGGTCGGGTCGACGACGGCACCGCCCACCTGGACTTCGAGCCCGAGGAGCAGAAGCGGCGCGAGTCGCTGAGCCTGGCGGTCGGGACGTTCGAGAGCGACGGGACCCGGATCTCGCTGGTGGATACGCCCGGTTACCCGGACTTCATCGCGGATGTCAGCGAAGGCTTTGCGGCGGCCGATGGTGCCCTGTTCGTCATGGACGCCTCGGGCAGCGTCGAGGCTGGCCTGGAGCAGGCCGTCGCGATCGGCCGGGCGACCGGCACGGCCGCCTGCTTCTTCATCAACAAGTCCGATCGTGAGAACGCCGACCCGACGGCCGCACTGGACAAGCTCCGTGCCGCGTTCGGCAACAAGATCGCGCCGCTGCAGCTGGCGATCGGGGCGGCCGAGTCGTTCAAGGGCTACGTGGACCTGGTCCACAACAAGGCGTACGAGTGGGACGGCAAGACCGAGGTGGAGGTCCCCATCCCGGCGGAGCTTGCCGACGAGGTCGCCGCGCGACGCGATCAGCTCCTGGAAGCGGCCGCCGAGGCCGACGACGACGTCCTCGCGAAGTACCTCGAGGGTGAAACGATCACCGATCCGGAACTCGAGGCCTGCCTGCGCAAGGGCGTGAAGGACTCGGTCCTTGCCCCGGTCCTGCTCGGCAGTGCCGCGAAAGGCATCGGCCTGCGCGGTCTCCTCGATGCGATCGTCCGCTACCTGCCGTCCCCCGCCGACGAGGCGCCGGTCCAGGCCACGGACAAGGCCGGCAAGGTCGTGGAGATCGCGGCCGACGAGAACGGACCACTGCTGGTCCGCGTCTTCAAGACGACCGCGGATCCGTTCGTCGGGCGGCTGACGTACCTGCGGGTCCTGTCCGGAACGCTCCACTCACAGGCCCACGTCTGGAATGCCACTCAGGGTGCGGACGAGCGGATCGGCCAGCTCCTGTTGCTGCACGGCAAGGAGCAGGAGCCGATCGGCGAGCTGAAGGCCGGCGAGATCGGCGCGATCGCCAAGCTCACCGTGACCGCGACCGGCGACACGCTCTCCGCCCAGGCGGCTCAGTTGACGCTGGCGCCCCTGGACTTCCCCGCGCCGTCGCTGGTCGTCGCCATCGAACCCGTCTCGAAGGGCGACCTCGACAAGATGGGCCCCGCGCTGGCCCGCATGCTCGAAGAGGAGCCCACCGTCCGCCTCGAGCGCTCGCCCATCGGCGAACAGGTCCTGCGCACGATGGGCGAGGCCCACACCGCGGTCATCATCGAGCGGCTCAAGCGCAAGTTCGGAGCCGCGATCGCGACCCACACGCCGCGCGTCCCGTACAAGGAGACGATCCGCGGCAAGACCCAGGTCCACGGCCGCTACAAGAAGCAGACCGGCGGCCACGGGATGTTCGGCGACGTCTGGCTGGAGCTGGAACCGAACCCCGAAGGCGGCGTCGTGTTCGCCGAGCGCGTCGTGGGCGGCTCGGTCCCCAGGGGCTTCTTCGCCGGCGTCGAGAAGGGCATCCGGGAAGCTGCTGCCGAGGGCGTGTTCGCGGGTTACCCGCTGTCGGACATCAAGGCCACGCTCTACGACGGCTCGTTCCACCCGGTCGACTCGAACGAGATGGCGTTCAAGATCGCGGCGTCCATGGCGCTCAAGGACGGCGTCCATAACGCCAAGCCGGCACTCATGGAGCCGATCATGGCCATCACGATCCGCGTCCCCGAGGCCTACATGGGCGAGGTGAACCGCGATCTCAACGGCCGCCGCGGCCGGGTCCTCGGGATGGACACGGACGGCGGCATGCAGATCATCACGGCCCATGTCCCGCAGGCCGAACTGTCCAGTTACGCCACGGAACTGCGCTCACTCACGCATGGTCGCGGCACGTTCAGCGCGGAGCTGGATCACTACGACGACGTGCCGGGCCACATCGCCGAGAAGGTCATCGAGATCCATCGCAAGGAACTCGAGGCGGCCGGCGGCCACGGCGGGCATTAGGGTCGCGACTACGCTGACGATCGAGCCGATGCCCGTTCAGGTCTACGTCCGCCGCTGGCGGAACTTCGGAGCAACGCAGATGAACCAGAGGACGAACGAGGCGGACGTCGCCGCAGTGATCGAGACCGCGCGCGCCTACTACGACGGGATGCTGGCGGGC
>JBKJXL010000263.1:0-6067 GCA_046716225.1 Candidatus Limnocylindrales bacterium
TGACCCAGGTGACCAGCCGTCCCCAGAAGCCACTGCCCTCCTGCGTCGCCGCCCGATGGTCCAGCCACGCCAGGGCAGACCGACCCCAGCGGCGGATCGGGCCGAGCGGCAGGGCCGCGGCCAGCCGTGGCAGCCAGGCGGCCGGACGCCCCAGGTTGACCCGATCGCCGAGGATCGCGAGGGTCGCCGGCAGGAACGTCAGGCTACCGACCACCGAGACGGCGACGACCGAGATGGTCCCGACCGCCATCGAGGTGAACAACGGGATGCCCAGCGTGATGAGACCAGCCAGCGAGATCATCACCGCCAGGCCGGAGAAGAAGACCGCTCGACCGGCGGTGCTGCTGGAGACTTCGATCGCCTTCGCCTTGTCACGGCCGGCGCGCCGCTCCACCCGGAATCTGGTGATCATGAACAGCGAGTAGTCAACGGCCACCGCGAGGCCGATCAGCACGATCAGCTGTGTGGCGTTCGCGCTTACCGGGTCCACGACCTGGCTGTAGATACCCAGGATCCCGAAGGCGGCGACGAGCGAGGTGACCGCCAGGACGAGGGGCACGACCGAGGCCACGATCGCCCCGAACGCGAACAGCAGGATGAAGAACGTCAGCGGGATGGTCAGCTGGAGCGACTCATCGAGGTCGCTGGAGATGAGCTCCGTGATGTCGTCGTTGATGAACGTGAAGCTGATGACGTGGATCGTCAGATCCGGGTTCGCCGTGCGTGCCTCATCCATCACGGTCTTGACCGGCTTCAGGAGGGCGGCGACCTGGGTCGAGTCGCCGGGGACCCGTCCGACGATCCGGACGGTGGTCCCGTCCGGGCTGATCAACCCCGCTTCGGGTGGGGCCAGGAACGGGTCCAGGAGCTGATCGAAGCTCGCCGTCGGGACCCCGTCGAGGTCCGACTTCGCCGCACCCAGCTGGGCCACCAGCTCGCCGATCGTCGCCTGGAACGCGGGATCGGCGGCCGCGCCTTCTCCACCGTCGACCACAACGAGGAACTGCTCATTCGGATCATTCGTGCCGCCGGCGTTGAAGACCTCCAGGGCGGTCGTAGCCTCCAGGCCGTCGGCGTTCGGGTCGCCGCTGACCTCGGCCGCGTTGATCCCGCCCATGCCGATGCTGACGACGAACAGCCCGATGGTCGCCAAGAACCACAGGGCGACGACGGGCTCGCGGTGGCGCGCGCTCCACACGGCCACCCGGACGGTCGCCGGTTCACGACCGGTCTGGTGCAGCTGGTTCGGATCAGTCGACATCGGGGCAGTTTACGCGGGACCGGCTAACGCAGCGACCGTTTCGCGGCCGCGGACCTGGTTACAGGCGATCACCTGTGTGCTCGGTGACTCGGACCGCCAGCCAGACCTCGGCAAGATCCGCCGTGCTGGCGAGGCTTCGGCCGCTGAGCTGCTCGAACCGACGCAGGCGATAGGCCAGCGTGTTCGGGTGGATGGCCAACGCGAAGGCGACCGCCTCGTTGTGTCGGTCTCGCTCCATCCATGTGCGGACCGTCGCGATCAGGGCACTGCGATGGGTGCGATCGTAGGCCCGGACGACCCCGAGGACATCATCGGCCAGCGCCTGGAGACCGACCGGATCGTCGATCAGCCAGCGACCCGCGGCGTCGGCGCCGTAGTGGACCAGGCCTCCGCCGCCTTCCTCTGCCCTCGCCACCGCCCAGAGAGCCTCACGACGCGGGATATCGAGGGCGGCCCCGGCCGCGAACGCCCGGCTCGCGCCCGCGCTGACCCCGGCCATGCGCCCGATGAGGCGCCGGGCCTCGGCGTCATCCGGCAGCAGGACGAGGATCTGTTGCTCCTGGCGCAGGACGAGTGGCGAGGCTCCGAGCCCAGCGAGACGGACGACGAGGTCCTCCTCCTCCTCGGGGGTGGCCGTTCCGCGCAGCACCACCAATTGAAGGGGCGACTCGGGATCGAAGCCGAGCCGCTCCAATCGGCGACGGGCGGTCGCGGCATCGAAGACGCCGCCGAGCAACTCGGCGAACGTCTCGGCACCTTCTCGACGGATCATCTCCAGCTCGTGTTGAGCCGTGCTGAGCTGGAGTGCGGCCACGGTCACGATGTGCTGGACGACCGCAAGGCCGGCCGCGGCCGTACCTGGACGGCGCAGGGCGATGAGGAACCCGGCTGGTCCGGACGGGACGGACACGTGAAGGGCGTAGCCACCGGGGATCGTCGGCGGCCCATCCACTGTCCCTGGGATGAGGCCCGCCAGCTCAAGGGGTGGGGGGGCGATGCCCGGGATCAGCGCTCGTCCGTCGTGCGTACACACGTACAGGTCGAAGCCTGAGAGAGCTTCGAGGCGATCGAAGACCTCGGGGACGCTCAGACCTTCCACCGTCAGCCAGTGCAGCGCGCCGAAGACCTGGAGCTGGGCGCTCAGGCTGTCTCCCAGATCCGCCTGGACCGCGGCAGCGACAGCCTGGGCGATCGCGATGAACGGCACGGGCAACGGCACCTCGAGCACGGGGAACGCACGCCGTTCGGCGGTCTCGAGGAACGTGGCGTGAAGGGGTGGGACGTGCAGGCGAGTTGACAGCGCCAGTCCGGCGACGCCGGCATCGTCGAGGCGCTCCAGGTACGCCCGCTGACGACTCGCCCCCCGAGGGATGGCCATCCCGGTGGTCATGATGAGTTCCGAGCCGAGCAACCACGGCGTGGGATCTTCCAGCTCGCTGACGTGCGCCCATGCGACGCGTCGACCGACGCCGTCGGCGCCGCCCAGCAGGCGCATCTGGAGGGCAGGCGACCGAAGCAGGTCCTCCACGGTCAGTGGGTGAGTTTCGTGCATCGCACCGACTCTACCTTATGGTCAGACACAACGATGCGGGCTCAGTCTGGTGGAATCAACGATTGCGAGCGCGGTGCGCCTTCGCGCACACTCTCGCGAACCTGGGGGCTGACACCGGAGAGGAGAGGACCTCGACCATGGCAGCATCCGCGACCACCGGCCCTGGCGTCGGCGCTGGCGTCGGCGCGATCGAGCCACGCTCGATCGACTACGTGCCCGAGTCGGAGCGCCACGGCAAGGTCTGGCAGCAGGGTCCGTTCTGGTTCCTTGGCAACTTCCAGTTCTTCACGATCTCGATCGGGTTCATCGGTCCGGGTCTCCTCGGACTCTCGATGCTCCAGACGATCGTGGCCGGGACCCTCGGCATCGCCTTTGGCACCCTGTTCATGGCGTTCCATGCCACCCAGGGCCCACACCTTGGGCTACCGCAGATGATCCAGTCGCGCGGCCAGTTCGGTCATCGCGGGGTCATCGTCGCCCTGTTCGGCTCGTTCGTGACATTCATGTTGTTCAACGTCGTGGATGTGATCCTCCTTGGCAGCGGGCTGAACGGGATCTTCGGCTGGGACCCGCTCGCGGTCGCGATCGGGACCACGGTCATCGCGGCGGCGCTGGCCATCTACGGACACGACCTGCTTCACCGCGTGTTCCGGGTCCTGTTCTTCGTGTCGCTCCCGTTCTACGTGATCCTGACCCTGGGGATCATCACCGGCGCGGTCGCTGGCACGCCGGCACCGGTCGCCGAGTTCACCTGGGCTGGCTTCCTGGCCATGTTCATGGCCGCGGCCGCCTACAACATCACGTACGCACCCTACGTCTCCGACTACTCGCGCTACCTGCCGCGCACGACCCGGACCGCACCGATCGTCCTGTCGGTCTTCCTCGGAGCCGCCGGCTCGGCCGTCTGGCTGATCGCGATCGGCGCGTGGCTGGCGGCGAACCTCGGAGCAGTCGACGCACTCGTGTCGCTTCGCGATGCGGGTGACCAGCTGTTCGGTGGACTCGGGTCGCTGCTGGCGATCCTTTCGGTCCTCGCGCTGGTCGCCACGATGGGCATCAATGCCTACAGCGCGATGCTGTCCACGGTGACCGCCATCGACTCGGTCCGCTCCATCAAGCCTGACCGCAGCATGCGCATCCTGACGATCCTGGTGCTGGCGGTGCTCTGGGCAGGCGTCGCCATCGCGCTGGGCGTCGATGCCATCGCCGCCCTGTTCAGCAGTCTCGTCGTGATGTTGTACCTGCTGGTCCCGTGGACGGCGGTGAACCTGGTCGACTACTTCCTCGTCCGGCGAGGCCGCTACGCCATCACGGACCTGTTCACGCCGAGCGGCATCTACGGCAGCTGGGGACGACGCGGTCTGGTCGCCTATGCGGTCGGGCTGCTCTCGATGCTGCCGTTCATCGTGATCCCGGCCGGCTTGACCGACGAGGCCATCCAGGGCCCGCTGGCGTCGTACCTGGGTGGGGCCGATGTCTCGGCGTTCGTCGGGTTGATCGTGTCCGCGACGGTCTACTTCCTGCTGACCCGCTCCCTGGACCTGGCGGCCGAGGAGCCGGCCATCGAGGCCAGTGAGCGGACCATCTCGGCAACCATGCCGTGAGTGGCCCTGAAGCGGAGGTGAGCGCTGCCGCGACGGCGCTCGTCGACGCGTTCGGGGCTCACGATGTCGCGCGCTACTTCGGGTCCTTCTCGCCGGACGCGACGTTCCTGTTCTACACGACGCCGCGTCTGCTCGAGTCGCGGGCCGCGTGGGAAGCGGAGTGGCAGGCGTGGGAAGCGAACGGGTTCCGGGTGGAGGCGTGCGCGTCGGCGGAGCCACGGATCCAGATGCTGAGCGCGGACGTGGCCGTGTTCACGCATCGGGTCAGGACGCGGTTTCGCGACGCGGACGGCGAGCACGATCTGGCCGAGCGGGAGACGATCGTCTTCCGGCGTGAGCCGGACGGCCGATGGCTGGGGATCCACGAGCATCTGTCGGCTGAACCGTGAGCGATCCGAGCGAGCGACCGACGCCCTCGGCCGATCCGCCCGTCGGCCCACCGGACGCCAGGGTCGTGCCGCGCTTCGCCGGACCGGACACGTTCGCCAGGCTGCCGCGCCTCGACGATGTCGAGCAGGCGGCGGTCGCCGTGGTTGGCGTGCCGTTCGACTCGGGAGTGTCCTACCGATCCGGCGCTCGCTTCGGTCCGGCTGCCATCCGCGCCGGATCGAACCTCCTCCGGCCGTACCACCCCACCCTGGATGTGGAGCCCTGGACGGTCCACCAGGTGGCCGATGCCGGCGACATCGCGTGTAACCCGTTCGACATCGTCGAGGCGGTGACGGCGATCGAGACGGCCGCGATCGCCCTGCTTCGGCGAGCGGATCGCCTCGTGTCGCTGGGTGGCGACCACACCATCGCGTTGCCCCTGCTGCGCGCCATGCACGCTCGCCACGGACCGATCGCCCTGATCCATTTCGATGCCCACCTCGACACATGGGACTCGTACTTCGGTGCGCCGTACACCCACGGCACGCCGTTCCGCCGGGCGTTCGAGGAGGGATCACTGGCCTCCGGTCGATCGGTCCACGTGGGGATCCGAGGGCCGCTCTACTCGACCGACGACCTGTCGGAGGATGCCGGCATGGGCTTCGGGATCGTCTCGACGGCCGACATCGCACAGGACGGCGTCGAAGTCGCGATCGGGCGGATCCGGGAGCGTGTCGGCGATGCACCTGCCTATATCAGCGTGGACATCGACGTCCTGGACCCGGCTCATGCCCCCGGGACCGGGACGCCGGAGCCCGGCGGTCTCACGACGCGGGAACTTCAGACGATCCTTCGCGGGCTCGATGGCCTGGACCTTGTCGGCGGCGACGTGGTGGAGGTCGCGCCGGCCTACGACCATGCCGAATTGACGGCGCTGGCGGCGGCCAATGTCGCCTATGAATACCTCGGCCTGTTCGCGCGAGCTCGGACCCGGCAGGGCGGGTGACCTCGGTTCGGGCGTCGCCGATCGGGACCGTCGCAGCGGCCGTCGCCGCGGGTCGCGCCAGCGCCGTGTCGATGGTCGCCGAAGCGCTGGACCGGATCGGCCGGCTCGACCCCGTCATCAATGCGGTCGTGGCCCTTCGTGTCGAGGCCGCCTATCGGGACTCCGCTGCGGTCGACGAGGCGATCGCGAGGGGTGACCCGGTCGGGCCTCTCGCCGGTGTCCCGGTCCTGGTCAAGGACCTGGAGGACGTCGAGGGCATGGTGACGACGCAGGGT
>JBKJXL010000264.1:0-3263 GCA_046716225.1 Candidatus Limnocylindrales bacterium
GGCGGCGGAGCTGGGCGTCACCATGGGGTCGTTTCGAGATCCGGAGAAGCTCGCGGCCGTCGAACGGGTGAGCGCGGCGGTCGCCGACCAGGACCGCGCCTACGTCGACCGCTGGCGCGACGAGGTCCAGGCCGTACCGCCCGGTCGGACCAAGGTGCTCGAATTCGCCTGCGGCTCGGCCGACGATTACCGGGCATTCGCCGAGTGCGGCCTCGGGCGGTGCCTGTCCTACGTCGGCATCGACCTCAGCCCGCTGAACATCGCCAACCCTCGGCGTCGCCACCCGGAGGCTCGCTTCGAGGTCGGCGACATCCTCGCGCTGCCGTTCGAGGACCAGTCGTTCGACCACGTCGTCGCGGCCGACATCTTCGAGCACCTGTCACCGGACGCCTTCAAACGGGCGATCGACGAGGCCGGTCGGCTGGCCCGCCGTGCCCTGGTATTCACGTTCTTCAACATGGCCGATGCCCCGGAGCACGAGATCGTCCGGACGACGTCCTATTACCGGAACATGCTCAGCGCCGGGAGGATCGAGGAGCACGTCCGAGCGCTCGGTTTCGACACCGTCCTTCGCCTCCCGATCGCCCGCTGGCTGGAGACGTGCTATGGGTATCCCCACTCGTACAACCCGAACGCCTGGACGATCATCGCCGAACGCCAAGCCGAGCTGATCCCACGCCTCCCGCATAGGTGGGACGAGGGCGCGTACACCCCGACCGCCGGGAGATAGGCCGCGGTTCGCATGTCAGCTGACGCTTGACGCCGTCGATGTCATGCGTCCACGAGACGTCACCGTGAGAATCAAGCGCGGAACGTTCCTCTCGGAAGCTTCATCCGAGCGTCTGCCTAACGCAATGTGGCGTTGCCGCTCGCCGGCACCCATGATCCCGCACACATTCGTGCTGGAGCCGGGCCCCCGGATCCACTCGATCTACCACGGCTACAGGTACTTGGGCCCGTGACCCGCCTAATCTGGCGCAATCGTCCCCGCTCGGCTCGATCGGATCAGCGGCGGCCCCTCGAGTGAACGCGTCGCTGTGAGGACGTGCCCGACGATCGGCATCTGGAAGCCGTCGTCGGTCTCGAAGCCGGCGAGGGCGACGCGCGAATCCTCACGGATCCGCTGATAGACCTCGGGGCTGATCCGGTCGATAAGCGGCGTGCTCTCGACCTCGGTCGTCACGTACAGATCGACCGACGGCAGACGGATCGCTCCGGTCCGCGTCATCGTCGATACGATCGTGAGTCCGGCATCAGCGCAGAGGCCGCGGAGCCGGGCGAGATCGCCCAACGTCCAGTAGGCGCCAATGAGATCGACGGCGTCGACTCCAGCGTGCCTGGCCACCACGTCGTAGAACGGCTTGAAGCCCGATTGGACATCACGGCTCGCCCAGACCTGGATGGCGATCGTTCCGGTCGCCCTCACGACCCGCGCCATCTCGCGCATCGCCTGCACCGGGTCCGGCATGAACATCAAGGCCGCCTGACAGAGGACGACATCGAACGTCGCGGACTCGAACTGGAGCTCCATCGCGTCACCCTGACGCCACTCGATGTCGGGCCGGATCCGACGTGCCACGACGACCATGCCCTCGTTGAGGTCGAGCCCGACGACGCGCCCGTCACCACCCATCCGGTCGTAGGCCTCACGCGCTACGACACCCGTTCCGGAGGCAACATCGAGCACGGACTGGCCCGGCCGAACCCCAGCGGCATCGACGAGCACGGGCGCCCAGTCGCCGAAGAGCGCCGGCACGAATCCGGATTCGTAACGCTCGGCGGCCTCGACCGAGAGCCGGAAGGACTCCACCGACGTCGCCATGGCCGATCTCCTCGCGGTTAGAGCACGACCGGTCGTGCTGTCTCGAGATTAAACGACCGGTCGTGCTATTCTGTCAAGACAGATGACCACGCTTCCCCGGACTCCACCGCGAACCGCCCGTGGCCAGCGGAGCCGCGCCGCGATCCTCGAGTCCGCCGCCCGCCTGGCGACGGTGGAGGGTCTCGAAGGGTTGTCGCTCGGACGCCTCGCGGACGTCCTGGGCATGAGCAAGAGCGGTCTGTACGCCCATTTTGGGTCCAAGGAGGAGCTCCAGCTCGCGACCATCGAGACCGCGGTCGAGATCTACAACCGTGAGATCGTCGAGCCAGCCTTGGCGATCCCGCCCGGATCGGGCCGCGTGCTCCGGCTGTGCGACGCGTTCTTCGACTTCGTCGAGAGCGGCGACTTCCCGGGCGGCTGCTTCTTCGTCTACACCTCGGTCGACCCGGCCAACCGGCGCGAGCCGATCCGCAAGCGCCTCGCGGACGAGCAGCGGGCCTGGCTCGCGTTCATCGAAGCGCTGCTCCTCGAGGCCGTCGCCGGTGGAGAACTCCCGGCCTCGACCGAAGCGAGGCGCCTGGCGTTCGAACTCGACGCGATCATGATCGGAGCCGATGCCAACTTCGTGCTGCTCCGTGAGTCGTCCTTCCTCGACGAGGGCCGGGCGGCCGTCCGCCGCCGTCTCGATGTGGACGGCTGACTCGGAGGAGCGACCCGGGGCGCTGGTCTATTCGCTCTTGCCGTATGGGGTGAGGCCGGCCTCGATGCGTGTCCCCGGACGGGACGGCGTGCACGCGGCGAGGACCGCGGCTTCGCCGGCTAGGTGTGATTCCCGTCGCCTGCAGGAATCCTCGTCGCCAAAGCGGGCGCTGCGTGGCATTCATGGGTCTCCCTCCGCGAACACGGACCGGCCCAGCTGGACCGTGTGCAGGGGAGGGGCGTGCCAGCAGAGCGATTCTGTGTCGTGCTCGCAGATCGAGCGGGATCGCGACCGGACCGCCTTCGCCTGCCTTGCCGGAACCCCAACTGCTTCCGGGTCGTAGCGGCGTTTCACGGCGACGAGTCGGGCGAGGTTCGCCGGTGGGCAGGCCGCGTGCAGGGCGGCGTCGTCGCGTGTGCCGAGGACACTCACGAATACCCCGCCCGCTCGCCGTCCGCACCGCCGTGCTCGTGATGCCGGTCAACCCTCCGCGACCGCGATGATCGCCTCATACGGACGCAACCGGATCGTCGAGGCACCACTGGCCGGTGGTGGTGGGTCCAGGAGCGTGCCTACGACCGGGCGCCAGCGGGTGCCGGCAGACGGGCGCGGAACTCGCGCCTCCCCCTCCTCCGGGCCGAACGACACCAGGACCAGCACCTCGCCCTCCGGTCCGTGGCGCCGATAGCCAAGGATCGTCGGGTCGCCGGTCCGGATCAGCGAGATCGCCCCATCCTGCAG
>JBKJXL010000265.1:0-5028 GCA_046716225.1 Candidatus Limnocylindrales bacterium
TGGGCCGGTCCGCCCCCGCGAATTTATTCCGGGGCAGCGGGGTGGGTAAGGCTCCGGGGGTGGGGGATGGGCATCGCGAGTCAGGACCTCACCGGCGACGGGTATCCGGAGGTGTACCTGACGAGCCAGGGTGACAACAAGCTCCAGACCCTGGCCGGCGACCCGGATCGCCCCACGTACAGGGACATCGCGCTGCGCCAGGGGGCGATCGCGTACATCCCCTACGCCGGGGGCGATCAACTGCCGTCCACCGCCTGGCATCCGGAGTTCGCCGACGTCAACAACGACAGCTACCTGGACCTGTTCGTCAGCAAGGGCAACGTCGGGACGGTGATCGACCACGCGATGCGGGATCCAAGCAACCTGCTCATCGGGCAGGCGGACGGCACCTTCGTGGAGGGTGGCGAGGCCGCCGGTATCGTGCGCTTCGGGCTGGCACGAGGCGCGGCGCTGGCCGATCTCAACCTTGACGGCATGCTGGACCTGGTCCAGGTCCTTCGCAACGCGAATGTGGAGCTGTGGCGGAACGTCGGGTCGGGAAGCGCGACGAACCCGTCGCCGATGGGCCATTGGGTCGCGCTGGACCTGGAGCAGGACGGTGCGAACCGCGACGCGATCGGAGCCTGGGTCGAACTGCGGATCGGCGACCGGGTCGTCCAGCGGGAGGTGACCGTCGGTGGCGGCCACGCGAGTGGAGAGCTCGGCTGGATGCACGTGGGGATCGGGCCGGCCGCGTCCGTCGACGTACGCGTCATCTGGCCGGACGGCGAGGTCGGGCCGTGGCAGACCATCCCCGCCGGCACCTTCGCGCGGGTCGAACGGGGAGCCGCGAACGCCCTACCGTGGGTCCCGGCACCATGATCGCGTTCATGACGATGGCGGTCTGACGCTACGCGAGCGGCTCACCGACGGCTGGTGCCAGCGAGATCCTGAGGCGTTGGTACCACTCCGGCATCAAGGCCAGTGAGCCGAGCGCCGCGAGGACGACGAGGCCACCCCCGGCATTCATGAGGATGATCCCGGCGAACAATGCGACCGTGAGCGCCGCGAGCCTGGACCGGCCGACCCGGTAGATCGTGATGGCCAGGGGCAGCAGGGCGAGCCACGCCGTGAAGAACCCGAGCACATACCAGGCGCCCATCGAACTGATGCCGAAGCCGTCCTCCAGCGCATTCGCCCCACCGGCGATGAGTGCGCCGATGGATGCGACGACCGCGACAGCCATGGCCCGCCGCGACGATGCCGACCGACCGATGGATAGCAGGGATGGGGCCATCAGAAGCCAGGCGATGCTGTAGAGCCAGACGGCGGCCCAATCGAAGGGCGTGACCGGTTCCCAGTAGTCCGGCGAGCCGAACTCCATCAGCGATCGGACCGCCCAGACGGCCCCGGTCAGCAGCCACACAAGCCGCGCGAGGAGCCTCACGATTCGATGGCAGGCGCCACTCGCGCCGACGATCGGACGAACAGACCGCTGAAGAGGATCCAGAGCAGGGCGAGCGGACCGATCAGCACCATCAGGTTCAATCCGGACACGCGCAGCGCGTACCACGGCAGGAACAGCTGGGCGATCATGATCCCGAACGGGACCGCCAGCGCCGAGACAAGCACCACGATGGACCAGGTCGGCAAGATCCCAGCGCGCCGCGCTCCGACGGCCAGGCCGGTCGCTCCGCCAAGGAAGACGAGGAAGACTGGCACGACCCAGGGCATGACGGCCCAGCACGGGCCGGCGAGGATCGCGGCCCAGCCCAGCGCTCGCGCCACGCGCGCCTCCAGTGGCAACCGGACGACCAGTCGATACATGCCGACAGAGAGCAGCACGAGCGCCAGCACGGCGGGACCCAGCGCCGCAGAGCCGTCGCGGTATTCGCCGTACCGATCGAAGTGGACGGGCCCGTTGGCCGCCAGCCAGATCGCCGCGGCGAACGACGCGAGGCCCGCCAACGGCGCGATCCCCTGCCAGTCGACCACGCGCGGCGAGGTCGGCACCTGCGGGTGCAGTCGTGCGTCCACCGCACCGCGCATCAGATCGAGGCGATCGCCGATCGAGGCCGGCGGCCGCGCCGCGAGCAAGGCCAGGAACTCTTCCTCGTAGCGGACGCGCCACGCACTGGGGTAGAGGCCGACCAGCCGGCTCATTCGGGGGCCCCTTCCAGGCGGCCGAGGCCGGTGTCGGCGAGGTGCCGCAGGTTCTGGAGCTGGGTCTTGAGGCTCGCCGCGCCGAGACCGGTCAAGCGATACGGTCGACGGCGACTGCCGTCTGCCGGGAGCGGTTCGATCAGGCCCATCCGCTCCAGCCGGGCCAGTGCGGCGTACAGGGTTCCGGCGCCGATCCGGCGTCCGCCGATGGCCTCGCCATCTTCCATGATCGCGTAGCCGTGCTTCGGGCCTGCGGACAGGCTGACCAGGATCAGCAGGGAGGGTTCGGCCTGGCGGCCAAGGTCGGCGAAGTCGGCGTCCACGGGCTCTCCAGTCGCGCAATCGCTATAGCGATGACCGGTATAGCGCGCGCAGCCGGCAAAGTCAAGGGGGGGATCAGTGGGCGGCCGAAGCCTCGCCGTACTGCGCGACAAGCAGCCGCGTCGCCGCCAGCACGATCGGATCGAGGTCGCCCGGCTGTGCGGCCGCATGCGACTGCAGGCCGGCGATCATCCGCGGCTCCCAGAACGCGTGGAGGTGGTAGGCGACCTTGGCCGCGGCGTCGTCATCCGAGAGGTACGTGAACTGGCGCGCGATCTGGTTGGCCATCCGGACCAGGTCGCGGTCCAGGCCGTGTTCAGCCACGACCCCGCGCGCGGGTGCTGACGCCGCCGGACCGACCGGGCGACGTGCCGGCCTCCACGAGGGTGGATTCGAGCGGCACCGAATGCATGATCAGCGGCTTCGTCGTGGGGGCTGGTGTCACCTGGACGGCGGTGACCTTGTACTCGGGGCAGTTGGTCGCCCAGTCGGAGAACTCGGTCGTGACGACGTTGGCGCCGGTGACCGGATGGTGGAACGTCGTGTAGACGACCCCCGGCGGCATCCGCTCGGACAGGTTGGCCTTCAGGGTCGTCTCGCCGACGCGGCTTGCCAGCGACACCCAGTCGCCTTCGTGGATGCCGCGCATCTCCGCGTCGCTCGGGTGGATGTCCAGGACGTCTTCTGGGTGCCACGTATCGTTCTGGGTCCGGCGCGTCTGGGAGCCTACGTTGTACTGCGACAGGATCCGCCCGGTCGTCAGCAACAGCGGGAACTTGCGGTTGGCGCGTTCGTCGGTCGCCACGTACGCCGTCGGGACGAAGTGGCCTTTGCCGCGCACGAACGTGTCGACGTGCATCGTCCGGGTGCCTTCGGGCGCGGCATCGTTGCACGGCCACTGGATGCTGCCGAGCTCGTCGAGCTTCTTGAAGGAGACGCCGGCGAACGTCGGGGTGAGGGCCGCGATCTCGTCCATGATCTCGGATTCGTCGGCATAGGCCATGTCGTAGCCCATCGCGTGCGCGATCTCGACGACGACCTCCCACTCCTGCTTGCCGCTGGCGGCCTTCATGACCGGTCGGACACGGTTGATCCGGCGCTCGGCATTCGTGAACGTCCCGTTCTTTTCCAGGAACGATGTCCCTGGCAGGAAGACATGCGCGTACTTCGCGGTCTCGTTGAGGAACAGGTCCTGCACGACGACCAGGTCCATGGCCATCAGCGCCGCGGTGACGTGCTGGGTGTTCGGGTCCGACTGGGCCAGATCCTCGCCCTGGATGTAGATCCCGCGGAACGTGCCATCGATCGCGGAACTGAGCATGTTGGGGATGCGCAGGCCAGGCTCGGGATGGATCGGCGCGCCCCACAGGTCCGCGAATAGCTCGCGGACCGTGTCGTCCGATACGTGCCGGTAGCCGGACAGCTCGTGCGGGAACGAGCCCATGTCGCAAGCGCCCTGCACGTTGTTCTGGCCGCGCAGCGGGTTGACCCCCACCCCCTCGCGCCCGATGTTGCCGGTCGCCATCGCGAGGTTGGCCATGCCCATGACCATCGTGGAGCCCTGGCTGTGCTCCGTGACGCCCAGGCCGTAGTAGATGGCGGCGTTCGGGGCGGTCGCGTACAGCCGGGCGGCAGCGCGCAGCTCCGTGGCGGGCACGCCGGTGATCGGCTCCATCGCCTCCGGGCTGTTCTCGGGCCTGGCGATGAACGCGGCCCACTCGGCGACGTCCTCGCAGCGCTCGTCCACGAACGCCTGGTCCATGAGGCCCTCGGTCACCACGACGTGCGCCAGGGCATTGATGACGGCGACATTCGTGCCGGGAAGGAGCTGGAGATGGTGGCTGGCCTCGACGTGCGGGCTGCGCACGAGGTCGATCCGGCGGGGGTCGATGACGATCAGCTTTGCGCCGGCTCGCAGGCGGCGCTTCATGCGCGACGCGAAGACCGGGTGGCCGTCAGTCGGATTGGCGCCGATCACCATGATCACGTCAGCATGCTCGACGGACGCGAAGTCCTGGGTCCCAGCCGATGTGCCGAAGGTGGTCTTGAGGCCGTAGCCCGTCGGCGAGTGGCAGACCCGCGCGCACGTGTCCACGTTGTTCGTGCCGAACGCGGCACGGACCATCTTCTGGACAAGGTAGACCTCTTCGTTCGTACAGCGCGACGAGGTGATGCCACCGATCGCGGTCGCGCCGTACTGCGCGGCGATCGCCTGGAACCGCGACGCCGTATGGGCGATCGCCTCGTCCCAGGTGACCTCGCGCCAGGGATCCTCGATCGTCTCGCGCACCATGGGCTTCAGCACCCGGTCCGGATGGCTGGCATACCCCCACGCGAAGCGGCCCTTGACGCACGAGTGGCCCTCGTTCGCGCCACCGTTCTTGTACGGGACCATGTTCACGACCGTGTCGCCCTGCATCTCGGCTTTGAACGAGCACCCGACGCCGCAGTAGGCGCAGGTCGTCAGGACGCTTCGGTTCGGCGGACCCAGCTGGATAAGCGTCTTCTCCTGGAGCGCGTCCGTCGGGCAGGCCTGGACGCAAGCGCCGCAGCTCACGCATTCGG
>JBKJXL010000266.1:0-6048 GCA_046716225.1 Candidatus Limnocylindrales bacterium
GCCTTGATCCAATCGTCGAAGCCCTTGCATTTGACGTCCGTCCGGCCGTCAAGGCAGGTCGTCTCAGGGGTGGCCCAGTAGTACACGTCGTCCCACCACGCCTCGTCCTCTGCGTGGAAGTCCACGCAGTGGTTCGGGTTCGTCGTCAAGGCGCACGACTTGCTGTTGCCGGGTGCCTCGCCGAAGTACTCGGCGATCTTGGCGTTCACCGGCGCCGAGGTGATGTGGTCAACGAACTTGTAGGCGCAGTTCGGGTGTTCCGACTTGGCATTGATCATCCACGTGTCGGACCAACCGGTGGCGCCCTCCTCGGGCTTGATCGTCTCGACGGTGACCGCCGGCTCGAGGCTGTTCAGGTAGTTGGCGATGGTCTGCCAGCCTGTCCCAAGGACCGTATCGCCATTGGTGTACGAGGTGATCTGCTTGACGTAGTCGTTCCAGTACTCACCGACGGCCGGCTTCTGCGCCTTCAGCAGATCCACGGCCGCCGCGAATTGCGTGTCGTCAAGGGCGTACGGATTGGTGATCCCAAGGTCCGGCTTGGACTTCATGAGCACGACCGCGGCGTCCGCGATGTAGATCGGCGCGTCGTACACCGAGTACTTGCCTGCGTAGGGTCCGGCCGGATCGAACATCTGGGCCCACTTGGTCGGGGCCGGCGTCACGTCGGCGGTGCGCCACATCAACAGGTTGGCGCCGCGACCGTGGGGGATGCCGTAGTGGACCCCGTCAAAGGTGTTCCATGACTGATCCTTCAGGCCCGGGAAGATATCCGCGTAGCTTGGGACCAGGTCCGTATTGACCGGCTGGATGTACCCACCGCGAACGAGCCGCGGGCCGGCATCGCCGGATGCCGAGATGACGTCATATCGCGTCGGGTCCGCCGTCCACTTGGCGAACGCCTCATCCGACGTGCCGAAGACCTCGACCGTGGCCTTGCAGCCGGTCTCGTTCTCCCAGTCCGTCATCCAGTCGACGTCCGGACTGGTCTTGCCCTGTTCGACATAGCTTGGCCAGGCGAGCACCGTGAGGGCACCCTCGCCGTCGCCGACGACGGATGCCATGCTGGGCGCGGGCGAACCGCCCGATCCGCTACAGGCGGCCACGAGCAGCGCCGCCGTTGCGGCGACGCCGACCAACTTCCGATGGATCATGCGAGCTCCTCCTCCTTGATCCGGCGTTCCCCATCCGCGATGGGACGGCAATGGATCCGCTTCCACACGAGTCGAACCGATCGGCCCCGAGTCGCGAGCGCGTCACTCGACGAGGTGTCCAGGTTCTGCTGGGTCACGACCAACTCGGCACCGGCATCGAGCCCAACGATATACCGCGTATCCGGGCCGATGTACACCACATCCGCGATGTGGCCGAGGGCACTCACCTCATCGGGCGCGATCGTTTCGCCTGGCGCGGCGAGTCGGATCTTCTCGGGTCGGACCGTGACCAGTCCCGGATCGCCGAGGATCTCACGAGCGACATCGCCGCCGAGCAGATTCGAGGTTCCGACGAATCCGGCAACGAATGTCGTGGCCGGGCGTTCATAGACCTCCGCCGGCGCACCGACCTGCTCGATGCGGCCCTGGTTGAAGACCGCGAGTCGGTCGCTCATCGTGAGCGCCTCCTCCTGATCGTGGGTGACATAGATGAACGTGATGCCGACCTCCTGCTGGATGCGCTTCAGCTCGATCTGCATCTCCTCGCGGAGCTTGAGATCCAGGGCTCCCAGGGGCTCGTCGAGCAGGAGGACCCTGGGTCGGTTGATCAGGGCTCGGGCCAGGGCGACTCGCTGCCGCTGGCCACCCGATAGCTGCGCCGGCTTGCGCTCCTCGAGGCCGCTCAGTCGGACCATCCGCAGGGCGTCGACGACCCGCGCCGTTCGCTCATGCCGGGGGACCTTGCGGATCATCAGGCCGTAGCCCACGTTCTCGCCGACGGACATGTGCGGGAACAACGCATAGTCCTGGAACACGGTGTTCACGTCGCGCTCGAACGGCGGACGTTGGGATACGTCCTCGCCGTCGAGGAGGATGCGCCCCGCCGTCGGGAGTTCGAAGCCCGCGATCATCCGAAGCGTCGTCGTCTTGCCGGACCCGGATGGGCCCAGCATGGAAAAGAACTCACCTTCGACGATATCGAGACTGATGCCATCCACGGCGACGACATCGCCGAACCGTTTCTCGACGGCATCCAGGCGGACGGCGACGGACCGGGTGCGTTCGGTGGATGCTGGGTCGCGGCGTTCGGTCGAGATGGCCAAGCAGGACCTCGAAGACTGGGGTCGGGGCTGCCGCGGGCACGTGCCGGTTCAGGTCGCCGCACTGTGCCGCGCCCCCACGGGCGTGTCAAGTGTGTCCCGCCGGCCGCTCGGACCTAGACTGCGGGCGTGATCGGAGTCCGCGTGACGTGCCTTGCTCTGATCGTCGTGCTTGTGGTCGCGTGCGATGCCGCGGCACCGATCCAGACGCCGCCCGTCGTGCCCGGATCGTCCGGCTTGCCACGTGAGGTCAACCTGATCACGAAGGACTATGCCTTCCTGCCGGACGTGCTGGACCTCGTGCCGGGCGAGACGATCCTGCTCCACGTCGTGAACGGCGGGCTGGCCACCCATGAGGCGGTCATCGGGGATCGGGCGACGCAGGACGCCTGGGCCGCGGCCGAGGCCGTCACGGACGGGGCGCCACCGGGACCGACCCCGGTCGTCAGCGTCGCACCGAGCGAGGACGGGTTGCGGGTCGTCGTCATGTCCGGTGAGCGGGTCGATGTCGTCTGGACGGTGCCGGTCACGACGGCCGCGGACGGGCCGTACTTCGTCGGCTGCCACATCCCGGGGCACCTCGAACGTGGCATGCAGATCCCGGTCCGCTGGGTCCCGGCGCCTTGAAGCATCCGGATGGTACGCTCCCCGTGCCCGCCGACCGTGTTTTTGGTGGTCGGCGTTTCGAGGAGGAGCCTGCATGACCTACGTGATCGCCGAGCCGTGCATCGATGTGCTCGACGTATCGTGAGTCTCGGTCTGTCCCGTCGATTGCATCCACTTCGAAGAAGGCGTCGATCGCAAGCTGTTCATCGATCCGAACGAGTGCATCGACTGTGGCGCGTGTGAGCCGGAATGTCCGGTGAACGCCATCTTTCCCGAGGAATCCCTGCCGCCCGAGTGGGCCGGCTACACGGTCGTAGACGCCACCTGGTACACGGACAAGGCGGCAGCCCGTGCGGCGGTCGACGAGGCCAAACCCCGCTGAGCGTCCGCCCGGTTCGCCGGGCGTGGGCCGGATCGGCTGATCGGAGGCCCGAATGCGCATCGTCTCGCTCCTGCCGTCCGCGACAGAGATCGTGTGTGCCATCGGTCTGGGCGATGAGCTGGTCGGTGTCACCCACGAGTGCGACTGGCCGCCCGAGGCCGTTGGCAAGCCGGTCATGACCCGCTCCGTTCGGCCGATGCCGGGCGCCACGTCACGCGACATCCATCGGTCCGTGACCGCGGCCGTCCATGGCGGCTCCTCGCTGTACGCCCTCGACGAGGCCGCCCTGGCCGCGGCGGAACCAGACCTGATCCTGACCCAGGAGCTGTGCCGCGTCTGCGCGGTCAGCTATCGCGAGGTCAACGATGCCGCCAGGGCGATCGACGCCGACATCACCGTCGTGTCGCTGGAGCCGACGTCGATCGAGGGGATCCTCAACGCGATCGCAACCGTCGGGGCGATGGCCGAGGCGGAGGACGAGGCGATGGAGCTCGTCGGATCCCTGCGCGAACGGCTCGGCGCCATCGAGGCCCTGGTCGAGACCCGTCGCGACTCCGGGCGACCGCCGATCCGTGTCGTGGGTCTCGAGTGGCTGGATCCGCCGTTCGCCGCGGGGCACTGGGTCCCCGAGCAGATCCGACGTGCCGGCGGCTGGGACCTGCTGGGCGCCGACGGCGAGCGGTCGGTCGAGACCACCTGGGACGCGGTGGCCGAGGTGGACCCGGAGATGCTCATCCTGATGCCGTGCGGCTTCCACCTGCCGGAGACCGTGTCCGAGTGGGCGAGGACCCCGAAACCGTCGTGGTATCGCGAATTGACCGCCGTCCACCGCGGCCAGGTCTTTGCCGTCGACGGGTCGTCGTACTTCAGCCGGCCGGGACCGCGCGTCATCGATGGCATCGAGCTGCTGGCCGAGATCCTGGATCCCGACGCGTTCGTGGACACCGCGCCCATCGGGTCCTGGACCCCGATCCCGGCCTAGCGTTTCGTCTGCCGTGCCGTTTCGAGCGACCTTCGCCTGTCTGTGGTGCGGCGCCAGCCACGCGACGCGCGGGCCGGACGACCTGGAGGGCTGGGCGCAGCTCTGCCCGGACTGCGTCGGCAAGGCCGGCGACAACGGGTTCCTGCGGTTCCGCCTCCACAAGGCGCTCGCTGAACGTGGCGCCGCGGCGCGCGGGACGGACGGGGCTGAGGCGATGCCGTCGCCTTCCCCGGATCTCGATCGCGAGATGATCGCGTACTACGAGGCCCGGGCGCCCGAGTACGACGACTGGTACCTGCGCCGCGGCCGATACGCCCACGGGCCCATCCACGACGCGGCCTGGGACGCCGAGCTGGACGCCGCCGGGCGCTGGCTGGACGCGCTGCCGATCGCCGGCGAGATCGTCGAGTTGGCTGCCGGGACCGGCTGGTGGTCGCCGCTCCTGGCGGCCAAGGGCGTGGTCTCCCTGTACGACGCGACCGAGGCGCCACTGACCCGTGCTCGCGAGCGCCTCGTGGCCCACGGGCTCCGGGCGCACCTGCATGTCCGGGATGCGTGGGCGGCCCCCGATCGGCCCGTGGATGCGCTCTTCACCGGGTTCTGGCTGAGCCACGTGCCGCCGGAGCGACTCGCGGCCTTCCTGGCCGTGGCTCGGAGTTGGCTGAAGCCGGGCGGGCTGTATGCGTTCATCGACTCGCTGGACGATCCGCAGTCAGGCACCACGGATCGCATCTCGCCGGCGGATGGCGTCGCCAGGCGACGGTTGGCGGACGGCCGCGAGTTCCGGGTCGTCAAGGCATTCCACGCACCGGCGGCGCTGTCGGCGGCCCTCGCGGCAGCCGGCTTCGCGGCCGTCACGATCACGACGACGGGGCGATTCTTCCTGCTCGGGGTGGGGCGCGCGACCTGATGCGTGCGGGGTCGCATCGGTCGGGTGGCTGCGACGCCCCGCTATACTCCGGCCTCATGTCACCGCTGCACCAACGGACGATCGCGACGGTCGGCTCGGGTGTCATGGCCGAGGCCATGATCGCCGGTCTGCTTCGAGGCGAGCTGGTCACCCCGGACCAGGTCGTGGCCAGTCATCCGCGCGCGGAGCGACGCGAGGCCCTCGCCCGCGAGTACGGCATCCGGACGGTCGCCAGCAACGTCGAGGCGGTCGAGGGTGCCGACGTCATCCTGCTCGGGATCAAGCCGCAGATGCTGGGGCGGGTCGGGCGCGAGATCGGACCGCATCTGACCCGTGGCCAGCTGGTCCTCAGCGTCCTGGCGGGTGCCACGACGACGGCTTTGACCGGGCTGCTCGGGCACGACCAGGTCGTCCGCATCATGCCGAACACACCGGCGCGTCTCGGCAAGGGCATGACCGTGTGGTACGCGACGCCGGAGACGACCGAAGCGCAGCGCGCCCAGGCTGCGGCACTGCTGGGCGCCCTGGGCACCGAGCTCGAGGTGGACGACGAGAAGTTCGTCGCGATGGCCACCGCGGTCTCCGGGACGGGCCCGACGTACGTCTTCCTGGTCATGGAGGCCTTGATCGATGCGGCGGTCCACCTGGGCTTCCCGCGCCATGTCGCGCACGACCTGGTGATCGAGACGCTCGAGGGATCCACCCTCTTCGCGAAGCACTCCGGGATGCACCCGGCGGAGCTGCGGAACATGGTCACGTCCCCGGGCGGGACGTCCGCGGCGGCGCTGCACGAGCTGGAGTCGGGCCGCCTCCGAACGGTCCTGTCCGAGGCGGTCTGGGCGGCCTACCGACGCACGAACGAACTCGGCGAACAACTGGAGGCCAGCGTGGGCCAGCCGCCACCCAGCCGGGGT
>JBKJXL010000267.1:0-7614 GCA_046716225.1 Candidatus Limnocylindrales bacterium
GATCGTCGATCTGACCTTCGGTCGGGCGGACCTCGATGATGGGGTCGACGATGCCGGTCGGGCGGATGAGCTGCTGGACGATGCGCTCGCTGCGCTCCAGCTCGTATGGCCCCGGGGTGGCGCTCATGTAGATGGCCTGGTTGACGGTCTTCTCGAACTCCTCGAACGTCAGCGGCCGGTTGTCGAGCGCGGACGGCAGCCGGAACCCAAAATCGACCAGGATCTCTTTGCGCGCCCGGGCGTTCTTGTACATGCCCACGACCTGCGGGACGGTCATGTGGGATTCGTCAACGACGAGCAGCCAGTCCGGCGGGAAGTAGTCCAGCAGCGTCCACGGCCGCGAGCCGGCCTCGCGCCGGGAGAGATGCCGCGAGTAGTTTTCCACGCCGGTGCAGTAGCCGAGCTCGCGCATCATCTCCAGGTCGAAGGTGGTCCGTTGGCGGAGACGGGCGCCCTCCAGGGCACGGCCCTCCGCCTCCAGCTCCCCGACCCGCTCCTCCATCTCGACCTCGATGTCGACGATCGCCTCCTTGAGCTTGTCGCCGGGGGTCACGTAATGGGTGGCCGGGTAGACATTCACTTCCTTGCGCTCCGCCAGGAGTTCACCGGTCAGCGGGTCCAGTTCCGTGATCCGCTCGACCTCGTCGCCGAAGAACTCGACCCGGATGAGCGTCTCCTCCGACGCCGGCTGGAGTTCGAGAGTGTCGCCCCGGACCCGGAACCGTGCCCGTGACAGGGCCTGGTCGTTGCGTTGGTACTGGAGGTCCACCAGGTGGCGCAGGACCGCGTCGCGGCGGTACTGGCCACCCACCCGCAACCGCAGGATCGTCGCGCCATAGTCCACCGGCGCGCCCAGCCCGTAGATGCACGACACGGACGCCACGATGATCACATCGCGCCGCTCGAACAGCGCGTGGGTGGCGGCGTGCCGGAGCCGGTCGATCTCGTCGTTTCGGCTCGAGTCCTTCTCGATATAGGTGTCCGACCGTGGCAGGTACGCCTCGGGCTGGTAGTAGTCGAAGTAGCTGACGAAGTACTCGACGGCGTTGTCCGGAAAGAACTCGCGGAATTCCGAATACAACTGGGCGGCCAGTGTCTTGTTGTGGGCCAGCACGAGCGTCGGCCGATTGACCTGTTCGATCACGGATGCCAGCGAGTACGTCTTCCCGGTGCCGGTCGCTCCGAGCAGGACCTGGTGGTGCAGCCCGCGACGCAGGCCATCGACGAGCAGCTCGATCGCCTGCGGCTGGTCACCGGTGGGTTCGAAGGGCGCGACGAGCTTCAGGTCGGGCATCACCCAGATGGTACCGGATGACGCCCGAACCGAACACGTGTTCCAGTCTGACGGCGCGTCCCGGCGCCCGCGGTGTCACGCTCGGATGACCTGAGGCGGTGCAGTCTTGGGACGTATGGGTCATGTCCGCTCGCGCCGCAGCCGTCGAGACTCCGAGATGCGGCAGCGAGGTCCGGGGAGGGACGGGCCAGCTGCCTTGATGAGTGTTCGACGAAAGGTGATGGATGGATCCCGAGTTTCGCGATAACCGACGCCGTCAGCGGGCCATCATCGCCGTCGGCGTGGTCCTTGCCCTCGTGGCAGGCGGTGCCGCCTTCTACCTGGTCAACCAGGCCCAGCAGCAGGCGGCGCAGTCCGGACAGGACAAGGTCGCCGTGGTCGTGGCCATCCGAGCCATCCCGGCTCGCCAGGTCATCGTCGCGGAAGACGTGACGGTCCGTGAGGTCCCGCTCGACGACACCAATGCCGCCGGCATCGCGACCGACGTCCAACAGGTCATCGGGCGGATCCCGGCCGTGACGATCCTGCAGGGCCAGCTGGTGACGACCAACGTCCTCGCATCCTCGTCGGAAGGCGGCCAGTTCTCGATCCTGGGGCCGGATGAATCGGTCGGGCCGGACTCCGAGGCGTGGCGGGCGATCTCGTTGACCGTCTCCGACGACCTCGCCGTCGGCGGCCTCCTCAAGGCGGGTCAGACGGTGGATGTCTTCGTCACCGCCGTCGTCACGGTCCCGACCGAGCTTGCCGAGAGCGGCACCTACATGACCGACCGCTCCACCAAGATCACCTATCAGAACGTCCTGATCCTGGCCCGTGAAGGAGCGTTCTATATCATCCGCGCGTCCCTTCCCGTGGCGGAGGAGATCGCACACCTCCAGGCGGTCGGATCGGCGACGTTCAGCATGGCCCTGCGGCCGGACACGGACCTGCGGCCGGTCGATGCCACCGCGCTCGGCGAGACGACCAACCGGATCATCGAGAAGTACGGGCTGCCGATCCCAGAACCGTATCCGGCGGGGTTCGGCCCGGTCGCGACGCCGGCACCGACCCCCTCCCCATCGCCGTCCCCTTCCCCATCGCCGGCGACCTCCCGCTCGCCGAGTCCGTAGGAGCCGTGATCGGGTGAAGCTGCGCACCGGTCGAAGGAGTCCGACGTCACGTCGATCTCGCGGTCAGGCGACGGTCGAGCTTGTCCTGATCCTGCCGGTGCTGTTGCTCCTCCTGGTCGCCGCCGCCGACCTCGCGCGCCTGTTCCACGCCACCATCGCTATCGAAAGCGCCGCGCGGGCCGGTGCCCTGGAAGCGGCGTCCAACCCGGCGTCCTACCAGTCCGGACAGCCGTGCAGCGTCTCGACGAACCGGGTCGTGTGCGCCGTCCAGCGCGAGGCCGACGGGTCGTTCGTATCGATCACCTCGTCCGACATCGTGTTGACGTGTGCACCCTCGCCGTGCTCGGAGGCGCTCGGCAACGAGGTGTCGGTCGCGGTCACCAGCCGATTCGGACTCATCACGCCGCTCCTGTCCGCCATCTTCGGTGGCCAGGATCTGACGTTGTCAGCGTCCGCGTCCGCCCAGATCTCGGTCCGGCCGAACATCGGCGCCGGGGCGTCCGCATCGCCAACGCCCACCTCAACACCGACGCCGACGCCGCCGCCGACCCCGGACCCGAGCGCATCGCCGACTCCGACTCCCACGCCATCGCCATCCCCGTCGCCGACGCCGGTCTGCTTCCCGCCGACCGCCGACTTCCAGTTCGCGCCTGGCACAGGCAAGAAAAGGAAGACCGACTTCCAGTTCACGGACCTCTCGACCACGACGCCTCAATGCCCCCTCACCTGGTCGTGGAACTTCGGCGATGGGGCCGGCGCCTCCTCGACCTCGTCGCTGCAGAACCCGATCCATCAGTACCAGTCGCAGGGCACATTCACGATCACGCTCGTCGTCTCGAACCTCGGCGGCACGGACACGCGCACACGGACCGTGACGGTGACGCCGTGAGGTTGCGGCACGACTCGCGTGGCCAAAGCCTCGTCGAGTTCGCGATCGGGATCACCATCTTCCTCGCGCTGTTCGTCGGCATCGTCGATATGTCCCGCGGCGTCTTAGCCATCAATGGGGTATCGGAGGCGGCTCGCGAGATCACCCGCGAGACCAGCGTCCATCCGGGGACCGGCGCGATCGGGACCAGCCCGGAGACGCTGGCGATGGTCGCGTTCCAGCGGGGTCTCGTCCAGGACCTGACCGTGACGGGCTACTCGTGCGTGGACCTTGCCGGCGACCCCGTCATCGGGTCGTGCAAGCCCGGCGACTGGGTGCGGGTCAACGTCGAGGCCCAGTTCACGCCGGTCCTGCCATTCCTCACCGCCCTCGGCCCCATCGTCTTCAGCTCGGTCAGCAGCGCAGAGATCCAATGATGCCCACTCGACGTGATCCGACCGGCCAGATCCTGGTCATCTTCGCCCTGTCGCTCGTGGTGCTGATCAGCATGACCGGACTCGCGCTGGACGGCGGGTCGGCGTTCTCCCAGCGCCGCGATCAGCAGTCCGCCGCGGACCTGGCGGCCCTCGCCGGCGCGAACGACTACCTCATCAACAACGACGAGCCCCAGGCCCTTGCGCGGGCCGAGGCGATCGCCGCTTCGAACGGCTTCACGGCTGGCACCGATGGCACGGTCGTCAGCGTCATCGTGGACACCTCGAACGGCGTGGCGGTCACGGTCGGCATCGACAAGCCGCATCGCAACAGCTTCCTGGCGATCGCCGGGATGGCGACCTGGCCGGTCTCGACCGAAGCCCAGGCCCTTGCCGGCTTCCCGGACAGCGCCGCCGGCGCCTCGCCGTTCATCTTCCCGATCAGCGCCTTCGACAACGACGGAACGCCCAAGTACCAGACCGCGACGGATTTCGGCGAGGTCAACGGCGACGTCCCGGTGGGCGATCTGGACTTCGCCTGGACGAACTTCGGTACCGGGAACCTGAACACGAGCGAAGTCGAGGACATCATCGACGGCACGTCGGAGATCAACAAGACCCTCGCCTATGGCGAGTACATCGGCCAGGTGAACAACGGGAATCACACCTCGCTGTTCCAGGGGGTGGACACTTACCTCAGCGGCCTCGACCTGCCGGTCGCCGTCGTGGATGCCAGCGGCAACTTCATGGGCTGGGCGACGTTCCACGTCAACTACGCGGACGCCGGCAGCGCCAAGCACATCAACGGCTACTTCGTCAGCTCGTTCGACAGTGCCCGCCTGACGGTCTCGAGCTGTGCCGCGAATGCCTGCCCGCGCTACCTCGGCTCGTACGTCCTCAAACTGACCGACTGATCCTCGTCAGCCCCGTGCGGATCGGGCGGTGGCCAGGGCCGCGTGGACGTCGCGCCGCAGCTCATCCAGCGTCCGATCCGTGACGATGACGCGCGTCGCCACCCGCCGGGCGCGCTCCACAAGCGCGAGCTGCGCGGCGATCCGTCGGTCGGCCTCCGCCGTATCGAGCCCACGACCGGCGAGCCGAGTGCGCTGGACAGCCTCCGAGCAGGTGACGACCCAGACCTCGTCGACGTCGTCGACGTACCCGCCATCCACCAAGCGGATCGCCTCCAGGACGACGGCCGGCGCGGCGCTACCGGATGCCGCCTCCAGCGCTTCCAGGATCGGCGATCGGACCGCGGGATGGACGATCGCCTCGAGGTCGGCGAGCGCCGCGGGATCCGTGAACACGATCCGGCCGAGGGCGGCGCGATCCAGATCCCCGTCGCGATCGATGAGATCGGGGCCGAACCGTTCCGCGATGGCCGCGGTCGCCGGCTGGCCGGGGCCGGTCACCTGGCGGGCCACCTGGTCCGCATCGATGACGATCGCGCCGAGCGCCGCGAGATGGGCAGCGACCGTGGACTTGCCACAGCCGATCGGACCGGTCAGTCCGATCCGGACCGGTCCCGCCGACGACCGACGGCCGGTCACGGAGCTCGTTCCTCCAGATCGAGCCATGCATCCTCCGCGGCCGCGAGGGCCCGTTCGACGTCCGCCAGCTCACTCGTGACCCGGCGTATCTCGACGTAGTTCGCGCCGACGGCCGGGTCGCCGAGGGCCAGTTCCAGGTGGCTCTTGCGCAGGCCGAGTCGGGTCAGGTCCGCGTCCACAGCCGCACGCTGGCGCCGATAGGCATCCTTCGACAGTCTCGGGCCCCGCTTCGCCCGCGACGGTACCGGCGCCGGACCCGCGGCGCCATCGACCACCGCAGCGCCCCTGTCCGCCCCGTTCGTTCGCTTGTCACCCGGCGCGGCGATACCGGCCGGGCCGGACGTCCGCGTGCCATGCAGGCGAGCCGCCTGCGCCGCGATCGCCGTTGCCACCGTCCACCCGGCGGCAACGGCGGCCCGCCACGGCCGATACCCGCCGTCGAAGGCGACTGCCGCTCCGTCGTCCACCACCCACAGCGTCTCGCACACGGTCTCCAGCAGTCGACGATCGTGAGAGACGACGAGGAGCGTCGCCGGCGACCCGACCATGAACGCCTCGATCGCCTCACGAGCCGGGATATCCAGGTGGTTCGTGGGTTCGTCAAGGAGCAGCAGGTTCGATGGCTGGATGCCGAGCAGCGCCAGTTCCAGGCGTGAGCGTTCGCCTCCGGACAGCGCGCGGACCTCCTTGAAGGCATCGTCCCCACGAAACAGGAAGCGGGCGAGATACGCGCGAGCCTCGCCCTGGGTGACGGGATACGCCTCGGTCAGCGCGTCGAGGACGGTCGTCCCGACGATGGCGGCTTCTCGCAGCTGGGCGAGGTAGCCCAACTGGACGGCGTGTCCGAACGTGAGTGTCCCGTCGAGCGCGGGAAGGTCGCCGGCGATCGTGCGCAGCAATGTCGTCTTGCCCGCACCGTTGGGCCCCACGATGCCGATGCGGTCGCCGCGCTGTGCCGCCAGGAACGGCGCCCGCGCGACGACCCGGGCCGAGGTCGCCGGCGTGCCGTCCGCCGCCATCGCCCCGCGGCCTGGAAGATAGCCCACCGCCAGACCGTCGGCTCGAACGACGATCTCGCCCGAGCGGGACGGACCGGACCCGGCCAGCGACGCGGCCGGGATCGCGAGCTTCCGCCCGGCCTTCGGGGCCTCCTGGCGCTCTGACTGGAGGCGTTCGAGACGAGCCTCGTGCTCGTGCATCTTGCTGAACTTGCGGTGGCTGCGATAGCGCTGGATGAGCTCGCGCTCACGGGCGATCTGCTCGGCTTGCGTCTCGACGTCCTTGACCGCCCTTGCGTCACGCTCCACTCGCTGCCGGTGATACGAGCCGTAGTCGCCGCGAAAGGCGGTCAGGCGACGATCCCTGAGCTCCCAGACCCGGGTGACCGTGGCATCCAGGAACGCCCGGTCGTGCGAGGCGACCAGGAGCGATCCAGCCCGGCGCCGGAGATGCTCCTCGAGCCACTCGAGCGCGTCGAGGTCCAGGTGGTTCGTGGGTTCGTCCAGCATCAGCAGGTCCGGATCGGCGATGACGAGCCGGGCGAGCGAGGCCCGCGTCTGCTCACCGCCCGAGAGTGCCGTCGGTGGCTTGGCCCACTCGTCACGGGCGAATCCGAGGCCGGTCAACGCCGAATCGACGCGCTGATCCAACGTGTAGCCGCCGAGGACGTCGTAGCGATGCAGGAGATCGGCGTACGCCAACTCCACCACGCGGCCATCGCGCTCGAAGGCCGCCAGTTCCTCGGCCATCCGATCCAGGTGGGCGGCGCCGGTCCGGACAGCCAACCGGAGCGTCTCCGAGGCCATGAACGCCTCGTCGAAATGGGCCTCCTGTGCGAGCAGGCCAACGGTCAACCCGCGCTTGCGATGGACCTCGCCCGCGTCCGCCTCGGCACGGCCGGCCGCGATGCGCAGGAGCGTCGTCTTGCCCGCCCCGTTCGGACCGACCAGCCCGATCCGGTCGCCGAGCGCGATCGAGGCATCGATCCCGTCGAGGATGACGAACGTGCCGATCTCGCGGGTCACGCCGGTCAGCCGCAGGATGCTCATCGGCCGGTACCCATGCTGTCGCGGGCCGCGGCCCGTCGCGTGGCAGCGGCCCGTTTCGTCCGTTCGGCCCGGCTCCGGGCGGCCGCTCGCTCCGCCTCGACCGGCGTTAGCCCGAGGCTACTTTCCCCCGCCAGCTCGGTCCACCGCCGGCCACGTCGGACGTCGCCCCCCGCCTGGGTCCGCAAGATCGCCTTCGCGGACGCCCGATCGGCGGGTGACAGCCGCTGACACCAGGAACAGAAGTGCGTGGACCGGGCGCCGACCACGATCCGCTTGATCGGCCGTCCGCAGCGCGGACACGGCTCGCCCGT
>JBKJXL010000268.1:0-13985 GCA_046716225.1 Candidatus Limnocylindrales bacterium
CGTAGGGGTCGAACGACACGATGGAACATATGCTGGGGTAGAGGACGGCTGTCAGCGTAAGGACGAGGCCATCACATCCCCTCGCCAGCGATCCAGCAGCGGGCTTGCAGTCGTATCGCGGTTCGTCAGTTCGTCGAAGTCGACCCGCCGTCGCGCAGGAAGCGCTCGATCTCCTCGATCAGGTCGTCGCCGGACGGCAGACGTTCCTCGTCGACCATCGATTCGAGCCGCTCGACGTACGCCCGTGTCGTAGCGTCGCCGGCGGCGAGGGAGTCGAGGTGTGAACGGAGCTGGCGGCTCTCCTCGGGCAGGTCGCCCTCGGGCAGGTCGAGGCCGAGGTGGCGGCCGAGCGACCGGAGCAGCTCGAGCGCCGCCGACGGGTACGGACCGGACACGTAGTGCGGCACCTGCGCGAAGTACCCGAGGGCGGGGATGCCTGTGCGCGACACCTCGAGCTCCAGGACCGAGACCAGGGCGGATGGCACACGCAGCCGCCCGAGGGGCCCGGGCTTGATCCCGCCGCGCAGGAGCCCAGCCTCGGACGCCGTGCCCAGGATCGGCACGGACCGGGTATGCGGCACGGCGGCGGGGATGGCGCCAAGGCTGATCCACTCGGCCACGCCGAGCTGCGCCGCGAGCTCGATGACGGCATCGGCGAACTCGCGCCATCGATAGTCCGGTTCGGCACCGGTCAGGATGAGCAGGTCGCGCTCGCCCATCCGGATCGAACGTAGCAGGAGTTCGGGCCACACGATCTCGGTCAGCCGGCCATCCAGGATGTCCAGCGTGGGCCGGCGGGCGCGATAGTCGAACAGGCGATCCGCCTCGAACGTGGCGACCACGCGGCCATCGGTCGCCAGGCCGGCCAGGGCGGTCGTCGCGGCGGATCCGGAATCGACCCAGCCGTCGAACGCGGCGATGAGGCTCGGGGCGATCAGGTCGCCCGGATCGTCCATCCGATAGAGGTCCACTGCCCAAGGATAGGTGACGGCGGCTACACTCCCCGGACACGCGCGCCGCAAGACGGCGCTACGAAAGGACGGATCGTGGCGAAGCACTCCAAGTACGAGAAGGCCCGGCGCACCGCCGAGACGGAGCGGGTCAAGCAGATCGAAGCCGCGTGGGTCGGCAGCCTCACCCCGGCTGCGACGAAGTCCTTCAACGATTCGGTCGCCGCGGCACGAGCCCGCGGTCCCGAGGAGAAGCGACCGGACATGGCGCCCGGCACGGCACCGCGCCCGCCGCGCCCCGGTCACGCGCCCCAGGCCTCCAAGGAAGAGCGCCCGCGCCGGTCGTCCAACCGCGACTGACCCTGGGAGTGACCGGGTGGCATCGAACCGGTACCACCTCATCACGACCTGGCGGATCGCCGCGACGCCGCAGGAGTCCGCGGACGTCCGCTCCGGCGCCGCAGAGGTCTTGCCGCGAACCCGCTGGTGGCCCGTTGCCTCCGCGTGCATCGGGTGACCATATCGGACACGCAGCTCCACGCCGATGGCCCTCCTGTGCATCCGGCGCACCGGACTGACAGGTTGCCCGGTCATCGTGGCCGCTTGGTGCGTGGGATGCCCCGTTGGGAGACGTTGACGGCGAACGTGGCGTATACGGTCACCACGTGCCCAGGGCGACAAGGAGAGGCCGGACCAGCCAGTCAGGCACCCCGGCTCGCGGACCGGCACCGAGTGAACCGCCCCGGAATCGATCGACCCGGGTCGACTGACGACCCGGGTCGGGATCACGCTGGTTCGGTGGGCTGACGGTCAGCCCACGACGAGAGGATGAAGGTTAGCCGCGCTGGCTGCGGAAGCAGTCGGAGCAGTAGACCGGCTTGCCGCTGGTCGGGCGGAACGGGACCTGGGCTTCCTTGCCGCAGGATGAGCACGTCGCCGCGAACATCTCGCGGGGGGCGCGCTCGCCACCGTAGCTGCTGCCGCCACCGTAGCTGCCGGCGCCGCTGGAATATCCACCGGAGCTGTAGCCACCTGAGCTATAGCCGCCGCCGTCCGAATTGCGAGCGGCCTTGCGGCTGGCTCGGCAGGACGCGCATCGGCGAGGCTCGGTGAAGCCACGCTGAGCGTAGAAATCCTGCTCGGAAGCGGTGAAGACGAACTCCTGCCCACAATCCGAACAGGTCAGATTCTTGTCGTTGTACACGAAAACGAAAACTCCTCTCGATAGCCGGCGCGATCCCTTCGGGTTCTCGCGTCAGTCGTGAGAGGAGTCCGAGTTGCGTCGAGCTACGTTGTTCTTGCCCACGGACTCGTTTCCGTGGATCGTTCGGAAGGATACGCCCTACTCCCCGATCTGCATAGCCCCTCGTTGCGGTTCGGTGTCGCCGGGCGCGCAAGGGCGGCGATCCGGGATGGACCGCCGCCCTTCGCTCCGCTTCACGCGATCGTCGCGCTCAGCTGGTCCGCCACACCGCGAACGGGTTCTGGAGCGGGTGCTTGCCGTAGTAGCCGATCCAGATGCGTCCGACCGGGAGTTTCACGCCGGCCATCGCTCCGCTGAAGATCAGCTTGCGAGCACACGTCGTCTTGAAGTCGATGCCGTCGAGATGGCCGTAGTTGGCGAATCGGTAGGTGAGCGTCAGCTTGTCGGCGCTGAGCGTCACCGTGTCGCCCGGTTCAAGCCGGTACGGGGTGAACGTGATCGGCGTCGTCGACACGATCCGCCCGCTGAAGCCGACCTTGGTCGTGCCGGGGTGGGTCACGCGGAGGTGCCAGCCGCGCGCGTCGTGCCAAAGGTAATCGCCGGCACGTGCCCCCGCCTTGAGCATCGTCGGCTGACCCTGGACCGATCGCGGCCAGTGGGATTCGGAGCAGCTGGTGCTGGTGGTGACCGTGTCGGCCGCGAACATCGCGGTCGGAACGACCAGGCTTGCCGACAGCGCCGCGACGGCGATGAGGCCACTCAGGCCGAGGCGTCGAGTGTGGTACCGCAAATCGAACTCCTTCCTGCCGGAACCTCGCGGTGAGCACGAGGACGGAACGGGGGTTGACCCGCGCACTGTCGCCCGCGGCCCGTGAAGAACGGATGAAGGCCGCCGCGGCGCCGAACGCACACGGTCAGTGCCATGCCGTCGTAAGCCACCTCCACCGCTTGCGGGTCCCCTGAGCAGGCACGGTTGCCAGGTGAGCCGCCTCGACTGCATCGGCCGTTCGTCGATGCAGCGCGACCGTGATGCGTCGGGCGACCCGACGCTCGGCAGACGACCACGGTTCGGGCCGGACCGCATCTGACGGGAGGTCAGCGAGGTCCTGCCATGTCACTGGAGGCAGGATGTCCAACCGAAATCGGCGACCCCGGTACAGCTCGTGCGTGCCGCCGAGGATCATCGGCACGACCGGGGCTCCCGTGCGGATGGCGAAGTACGACAGGCCGGACCCGAGCGGCCGAGCGGTCCCGGGCGGCGTCGCCGGCCCGCTCTCCGGGAATAGGCAGAGGATCGCGCCCGCCTCGAGGGTCGCCGCCGCGGCCGCGATGTAGGACTCGATGGCGCCACGATCGCCGCCCTGCCAGATCGGGATGACGCCGCCGATCCGTCGGACCAGCCAGCGCCGCCAGTGCGACCGGTAGATGGCCAGACCGTCGCCGAAGAAGGTCAGTCGTGGCTCGACGGGTAGGCTGACGGCGACGACGAACGGGTCCACCCAGGTCCGGTGCGGCAAGCCGGCGGCGATCCAACCACCAGCCGGCGTGCCGTCAGGTTGGCGCGGCAGGTTGGCACGGCCAGTGACGTGCGTCCGGAAGCCGAAGAGCCCGTTGCCGATCGTGCCGGCAACGGCGGTCGCCAGTCGATACGTTCGCGATGCTCGCGGCGAGGGGTTCCCGACCAGACCCGCGACATCATCCCGGCCACCCATGTCCGTAGCGTACGCGCGGCCCGTCTAGACGTGATTCCCGCGTAGGTTGTTGACGGAGTGACCGCAGGTCTGAGCTCGGCAAGGCTCCGGTTGGATCGCCCGTGCAGCAGCGAACGACGCAGCGGGCGGTGTGGCCGGCTCTTGCGTCCATCGGTCTCGATCCGAGTCCATCTGACGGCCAAACCCTCGTTCGTTCGTCGCGTGGAGCGGAGCCGTTCCAACCCTGCGGCGAGGCCTCGTCGATGATCGAGCGAAGCTCTCATTCGTCAACAATGTGTGTGGGAAGTACACCTAGCCGTCGCCAGCGGATCCGACGGACGGGTTCACACGGACCGCGCCGTGGCTTCGACCGAGGGTCGAACGTGCCGTGTATGGTCAGGCCATGACGACAAGACCGGCGACGCCGAGCGGCACCCTCTTCTTCGTCCACGGCGCAAACGAGACGTCCGAGGGCCTGGCGGGCCACCTGAGCCGTATCCAGGACCAGGTCCGTGCCCGCAGCTGGGACGTGACCGTCGTCGCGCCGGAGTGGCGCCGACACTCGGAGCTGCAACTCGGGAACTGGCGGGCGGCCGTCCATCGGCGCGGCCGGCCATCGCCGATGCCGATGCCCATCCTGCGGGCCGGTATCCGGCGCGATGCCGTGATGAAGATCGTCACCAACTACTTCGAGGATCGGCGCGAGGCCCTGTTCGACGTCATCGGCCCGCAGATGCTGGCGGACGTCATCGGCTACCACGCCCATCGCGACTCGATCCAGGCGACGCTCAGGGCGGAGCTGACCCGCGCCGCCGCCGCTGCGAAGGGTCGGCCCGTCCTGCCCGTCGCGCTCAGCCTGGGTGGCATCGCCCTGGTGGACCTGCTGGGGGAGTGGCCGGAGGCTCCAGTGGACGCATTCGTGACCGTCGGCTCGCAGGCGCCGCTGTTGTACACGTTCGATGCCATCCCGTCCCTGCCGTACGACGAGGCCGACCCGCCGCACCTGCCCGTCCCGTGGCTGAACATCTACGACACGCGAGACTTCCTTTCGTTCCTCGCCGAACCGCTGTTCCGGCGGAGCGACGGCCTGGCCAGCGTCGTGGACCTGCGGGTCAAGTCCGGCAGGGACTTCCCGAAGTCCCACAGCGCGTACTGGGAACTGCCCGCGGTCTGGGACGCGATCGCCACGGCGTTCACGTGGCGTCGGACCCTGCCGTTGACCGTGCGCGAGGCACGGCGCCAGGGCTTCGAAGCGCGCAAGGCCTCAAGCCCGAAGTTCGACGGCGGCTGAGCTGCCGGCCTTGATCGTCAGGGCTCGTCTGGCCGGCACTCCAGCGGCCGGTATCGACGCCATCGTTGGCCTGAGCGCAGCGAAGGGGCACAACGGGCCACCGCCGGGCCGACAGGACGGCTGGCGCGCTCCGGCCAGCTCGGAGCGAGGTCCCTGGAGTGACCTGATGGGGCTCAAGGCATCCCCGCAACGCTGGTGTCGTTGGGTGACGGTCGAGGTCGACCCGCCGCTCAAGGCGACGGCCGCTGCGGCGACGTCCCGATGTCCCGACGTCGCGCGACATGTTCCCAGATCGGACGACCTGCGCAACCCTTCGAGATATGTCTTGACAGGCATATAACCCAGATGGCATATTAGCGGCCGTGATCGCCACCTTCGAGCTCCTGGCCGAACCCAACCGTCGCCGCATCCTGGACCTGCTCCTGGAGGGCGACCGCCCGGTCGGAGAGCTCGTGGATCGGCTCGGGATGAGTCAACCGTCTGTCTCGAAGCACCTCCGGGTGCTGCGGGAATCGGGCCTGGTGGACGTCCGGACGGACGCCCAGCGCCGGGTCTATCGGCTTCGGACGGAGCCGCTCCAGGAAGTCGATGCGTGGCTGGAGCCCTACCGGAAGCGCTGGATGGACCGCTTCGACCGGCTCGAACGACATCTCGAGACCATCCAGCAGGTCAAGTCGAAGGAGACCCCATGACCAGTCCGACCGTCGCGCCAGCCGGCGTGATCTCCGCCTCCAGCGATGCCGACGGCATCCGCATCGTCCGCGTGTTCGACGCACCGCCGGAGCTCGTGTACGCGTGCTGGACGAAGCCTGAGCACTTCGCGACGTGGTTCGGCGAGCACGGTTCGTCCATGCCGGTCGACACCGTCACGATGGATCCGCGGCCGGGCGGTGCGTGGCGGGCGGTGATGCATGTAGCCGAGTCGGAACCGATGGAACTCGTCTTCTACGGCGAGTTCGTTGAGGTGGATCCACCAAGGCGTGTGGTGATGACGCTGGACGACATGTCCGGGACGCCGGATCCCAACGTCCAGGAGTTCTTCACCGTGGACCTTGTCGATCTGGGCGGCCGGACCGAGATGACATTCACCCAGACCGGCGGCACCCTACCCAGTGACGAGTACTCGAGGGCGATGCGCGGCGAGCTCATCTTCTTCGATCGGATGGCCGAGCACCTGGCTGAGATGGTGGTGCCACCGGCCGGCTGATTCCCCGGGGCACCCGTAGGATGGGCGCGGTGACGATCCCTCGGGCCGTGCCGATCCTGCGTGACCCGGCCTTCGCGCGGCTCTGGTTCATCCAGGCGTCGACCCAGGTCGGCGGCAACATGGCACTCTACGCGCTGACGATCCTGGTGTTCGACACGACCCGGTCGAACACGGCCGTCAGCGCGCTCGTCATGTCATTCCTGATCCCGACGATCCTGCTGTCCGCGGTCGCGGGCGTCCTCGTCGACCGCTGGGACGTGCGGCTTGCCCTGATCGTCCCGAACGCGATCCGGACCCTGTTGATGCTGGGCCTGGCACTGGCCGGGACGAACGTCGCGGTGCTCCTGGTCCTCAACCTCGGGATCAGTCTCACGACGGTCGTCCTCACGCCGGCGGAGGCCTCGATGATCCCGAGGATCGTGCCGAAGGCGCAGCTCGAGACGGCCATGGGCGTGTTCAACATCACGCTCCAGGCGTCGTTCGCGGTGGGCTTCGCCTTCCTCGGGCCGTTGCTGGTCGCGATCGCCGGGCCGTCGTTCGTCCTGGCGGTCGTCACCGTCTTCTACGCCGCTGCGACCCTCGTGACGTTCGGGCTGCCGCCGGCACCGCCGGCCACCGTCGAGGCGGGCGTCACGGGCCGGGCGATCCGCGAGCCGGTGCGCCAGTTGCGCGAAGGATTCGAGGCGATCGGCGGGAACCGCGAGGTGGGTCGGCCGCTCATCCATCTCGCGGCGGCGGCGTCCCTCGTCGGCGTGCTGGGTGTCCTGGGTCCGGATCTGGCGGCATCGCTCGGGCTGGACCCGAGGAACTTGATCGTCGTCGTCCTGCCGCTGGGGATCGGTGTCGTGGCGGGCGTCATCGGCCTCCGCCGATATGGCGTGGGCGTCTCGCGGCGTCGGGCCGGCGAGATCGGCCTGACCGTGTTCGGCTCGCTGGCCCTCCTCATCGCGATCGCCGCCGGCCTGAGCGTGGCGGCCGGGCTGTCGATCATCCCGTTCGTTGTCGTCCTGGCGTTCAGCGCCGGCGCCGCCTATGCCGCGACGATCGTGACCGCCCAGACCGCCCTGTTCGAGCACATGGCGGTCGCCGTTCGCGGCCGGGTATTCGGCGTGTTGGCATCCATCGTGAGTGCTGCGAGCCTGCTGCCGATCCTGGTGGCCGGTCCTCTTGCGGATGCGACGTCAGGCCCGACGGTCATCGCGCTCGCGGCCGCCTGCGTCATCGGTGTGGCCGTGTGGTCCGCGACTCTGTTCGGGCCGAGATCGGCGCCCTGAGGGTCACCGCGCGACCGTATCGGACACTTGATGCCGCCAGGCTCGCCGATCGGTGCACACGTTGACACGGGCGGCCAACGAACACGGTGCCGATCGTCGAGCGGTGCATCCAGAGCACCGGACCGCCACCGGGGAAGGCCTGCTTGGCGCAAATGGTCACCACACGCACGCCGCAACGACTTGACGAGCCTCGAGGCTGGGCGCCACTCGCTGGAGGTCGCGATCAGGGTTCGATCAGCCGTGGCGCCCTGCGCCGGACAGGCCGGGGTGACCGCCCATCCGTCGTTCGAGGCGGCCGGTCAGCCGAACCTTCAGCCGGTCGACGGCCGCGAGCAGCCGGTCGATCGGTCCTGGGTTCGGGTTCGGCAGGTCCTCGAGGCTCGTCAGCAGGGACGGGCCGTCGACCTCGCGCTGGAAGTCCGCCATCCGTTCGTGGGCCATGCGTTCGGTCGTGTACCAGTGGTTCATCGTCTCGTCCTCTCGCATCCGGGTCGATCGGGCATCGGTCGACCTTGTTCGAGGAGACTGGGCCCGTGGCCGCGGGCGAACATCGGGCGAAGTCCTTAGATGAACGACTGCGCTACCTCAATCTCGTCAGGCGTTCAGCTAGACGTCAGCCGGCGACGAGCGATGCGGCGGGTCGATCGGGCATGACGCCGAGTTGACGTAGGGTCGCCGACCGCGGTGATGGACCGCCTCCTGGGTGGCGCGGTCCCGTAGGCACGAGCCGCTGAGGATCGTCGGCGTTCAGCTGCTCACGATGTTCGGTCCGGGCCGGCGAAGCGCCGACGTTGTCCGAGAGCAACGAGCGATCGCGCCCAGCTACATCTCGAACGGCGAGGTGAGCTGAAAGTAGTTGCCGTCGGGGTCCTCGAAGGTCGCGATCCGGGAGTCCGGGAAGCCCTCGTAGCTGTACGGCTCGGCGACGACCGTCGCGCCGGCGGCCTTCATCCGATCGAAATCCGCCTGGACGTCAGGGCTCTCGATGTTCCAGATGAGGCGACCTGGACTCGCGTTGCGGCCCTTGACCTCGGAGTGCGGCCCGATCGTCACGAACCCGGTCCCGATGAGCCAGCCGGTATAGCCGCCCATTGACATCGCCGGTTCGCCGAGCAGCCGTGTGTAGTAGTCGACCATGCGCTCCGGGTCGTCTGACCCGATGAGGATGTTGTTGAAGTTCATGGCACGCCTCCTTCGCGGATCAGTATCGGCCGATGGATCGGCCGCATCCTTGACATCGCGTCAGGACTCCGCGATGGGACGTTCGGAGAGATCACCGAAGCCTGCGATGGCGAAACGGACTCCGGCACCTATCAGGGCCGGTTCGTGGTGGCGCCTTGAAGGAACGGTTGTCGGCGATAAAGAGAGCCGGTGGCACGCGGCCCGGCTCTTTTCTGACTGCGGAGTGCGGGCAGATTACGGGTTCAGGTTCCTGCAATTCACGAAGGCAGGAAAGCTGCCGTCCTTCACGGCGGGCAAGGTCGGGTCCACGCTGTAGCCGATGATCGTACCGTTCGCATCCCGGATCCACGTGATGAAGCCGGTCGCCAGGAGCGCACGCAGATGCGATACCTTCCAGTCGTTCGGGTTCAGGGACGTCGGCGTCTGACCGGGCGGATCGAGGACCTTGGGGTTCGTGCCGGCAACAGTCGCGCAGAACGATCCGACGATCGGGTGGATCGCCGCGCTCGCTGACCCCACGGACATGATCATCAGCGCGCCGACCAGAACGGAAGCAGCGCCCAATCGTCTCATGAAACCCTCCTCCATCGGCCGGTCTCGTCCGGCGACGAGTGTTCGATCCGCACGGAATCCGTTGGGGACCCCCGTTCCCCCGTTTCCGTCTTCGTCGATCGGCCGAAGCGTAGTCCTGTGGCCCGTGGATGTCAGCCAGTCCGGACGATGATGGTGCACCGATGCACCACGTGCAGATCTAGCGACGACCTCGATCCAGCTCGGCGACGAGCGGCCGGACTCAATCGTGCCGGCCGTCCAGGAACGCGAGCACGGCGAGCACCCGACGGTTGTCGCGGCTCGTCCTCCTCGAGTGACAGCTTCGAGAAGATGGGTTCCCTCTCTGCCGACGAGTGCGTCCGTCCCGTCTGGAAGCCGATCATCCTCCGACCATTCCCCGGGGTCAACGGTTCGGCCCTCGATCGCCTCCATCGCCGGGCGTTAGCCGGTGTGCCATCGCGGCGGCCTCGGTTCGACCCTTGACATCGAGTTTGGCGAGGATGTTCGAGACGTGGACGCTGGCGGTCTTCTCGGTGATGAACAGGGCGGTCGCGATCTGTCGGTTCGTCCGCCCGACGGCGACGAGATCCAGCACCTCCCGTTCACGCGCCGTCAGCCCGAACGAGTCAAGTCCACCCGGCGCTCGTCGTGGCGCGGCCTCGCCGACCTCGATCCGTGCTCGGGCTGCCAGCGCCTCGATGGCTCCGGCCAGCGGCTCTGCCCCAAGCTCCAGGGCGATCGCATGCGCTTCGCGAAGCGGGGACGCGGCGGTCGCTCGGGCGCGAGATGAGGCCAGGATCGCCTCCGCCTCACGCCACAGGGCATACGCCCGTGGATACGCCATCGGGATCGCCGCGAAGGCTTGGGCCGCCAGCGACCATCGAGTCGGATCGTTCGCCCCGAGCACCCGCCCGAACTCCGCCTGACCGATCGACAGGTATGCCTCGGCCAGGAGCGCGTACGGAGGCAGACCGACGACGATCTCGTCTCGAAGTTCAGACAGGGTTTGCAGGTATCGCTCGGCGACCACGCGCCCGGCCGCCGCGACCGCAGGTGTGCTGCGCCGCACGTTCACGACCAGGTCCGCTTCGGCCCGCATGCCGATCGCAAAGAGGGGCCCGACGCGAGCGATCATCCCCGGCAGGATCGAAATGCGACCGATCGCATCCAGCACCTCTCGGCGCGCGTCGAGGGGCCGACCCTCCCAGACCGCCAGCTCGCCCGCAGCCTCGGCCAACGGAGCCACCCACTGGACTTCCACCATGTCCTCGCTGAGCAGGCGCAGGCGATCGAGCCGAGCCGTTGCGACCTCGCGCCTGCCCTGTCCAACGTCAAGGAGCGCCAGTCGCTGTTGGATGAAGACCTCTGGGACGCCCGAGATCTCATGGTGCCTGGCCCGCTCGATCATCTGTGCGGCGGCCGTCCAGCGGCCCAGCCGCTGCAGGGCGGACGCTCCCTCGCACAGGCAGGTCGACCCGTAGAACTCCGCCAGCCCGTGCGCCCGAGCGTAGTCGAATGCCTCGATCGAGAGCTCGGACGCGTCCGCGAATCGACCGGCGTTGTTGAGGACATCGATCAGGTTCTCGTACGCTCGAGCAACGTCGTCGACGTTATCAACGCCGAGGCCGATCCGTTGTGCCTCGCGCAGGTTGGCGAGGCCACCGTCCAGGTCACCCTGGTACGCCATCGTGACGCCAAGCGAGTTGAGCGCATGGCCTTCCAGCTCCCGTGCGCCGATCGCTCGGGCCACCGCGACCGCCTCCTCGCAGACGTGTCTGCCTTCGATCAGCGCACCCTCGACCATCAGGATCTGACAGAGGCCCGCGGTCACCCTGGATCGAGCGATCGTGGGCGGCGTGGCCGGAACAAGGCGAATGGCCTCCCGATGGGCGGTCAGCGCCGTCGCCCCATCGCCCGCGGTCCACGAGTACCGCCCTAGACGCTCGTGCAGGAGGCCGGCCCGCGTCGGGTCGGCCACTGGATCGACCAGCCCGATGGCCTCACGGACGAGTGCGACGGCTCGCGGCGGGTGGGCGAGGGCGGCAACACGTGCCGCGTTCTCGAGGAGACCCGCCCGATCCAGCCCCGTCAGCCGGTCAGCGTCCGGGACTTGATCCCAAAGCTCGAGCGCGCGCTCGTACTGAGCCTGCGCGTCAGCGAAGGCGTAGACGGACGCGGCGGCGGCTCCCGCCTCGACTGAAGCGCCGAGAGCGCGAGGGAGATCGTGCGCCGCGTACCAGTGATAGGCGAGCTCCGCAGCGAGTTGGATCTGCCCGGGCCCATCTGCATCGCTCGCCAACGCATCGGCAAACCGCGCGTGGATCCGGGCTCGCTCATCGGGCAGGAGATCGTCGTACAACGCTTCCTGGACGAGCGCGTGTCGAAAGGCCAACGGGTCGCCGTCCTCACCGATGCGTTGCACCAGGACGTGACGGTCCACTGCCTCACGCAGGCCGACGAACAGGTCATCCTCCGCGATCGCGGCGACGCGCGCCAGGGTCCCACTCCGGATGCGCGGGCCCGAGGCTGAGGCGACTCGAAGAAGCTCCTGGGTCGAATCGCTGAGTCCGGCGACGCGGGCGAGCAGAACGTCCCGCAGCTGCTCCGTGAGCCGACTCCCGGAGGACCTCGCGGCGAGCAGTTCTTCGACGTAGAACGCGTTGCCGTCCGTGCGGTCATAGATCCGTTCGAGCAGCGCCTGATCGGCCGGCGCACCGCGGATCCCGGCGACCTGCTCGGCGACCTCCGGTCGGCCGAATCGAGCGAGCTCGATCCGCTCGGCGATGCGCGCCCGGTCCAGTTCGGCCAGGATCGGCAGCAGGGGATGCCGGCGATGCAGCTCGTCGTTGCGATAGGTGCCCATCACCAGCAAGCCGACATCGTGTGTGCCTCGGCCCAGGTAGGCGAGCAGCCCAAGTGTCGAGCGATCCGCCCAGTGCAGGTCCTCCAGCACCAACAGGATCGGACGTTCGCCAGCGATCTGGCGGAGGAGGCCGAGGAAGACCTCGTAGAGCCTCGCCTGCACCGACACCTGGGCCAATGGCTCGTGCTGGTCCGCGCCGCCGGCCTCGCGGGCGAAGTCTGGGAGGAGTCGGCCCAATTCAGACCGGGCTGAACCGAGCAGCTGTTCCACCTGCGGCCTCGAGAGTCCTGTCGTCAGGCTGCGCAGCACCTCGGCGATCGGCGCGAAGGGCAAACCCGCACCGCCCAGCTCGATGCAGCCGCCGGACAGCGCCAGTGCGCCTGTGTCCCGCGCCGAGCCGATGGCCTCCTGGACGAAGCGCGTCTTGCCGACACCCGCCTCGCCCGCGACAAGCACGATCGACGAGCGGGCGCTCGTCGGATCCGCCAGGGCGGACGCAACCTGCTCCAGCTCGGTTCGTCGGCCGATGAAGCGAGGGCTGGAGATATGCGTTGCCACGTCGCCATTATCAGGCTGGCCAGCTACCGCCACGAGAGGCGGCCTTCCGTTCGCTGGGTGGTTCGGTGTCAGACGTCGTGGCCGACATTCGACAGGCGCTTGTCAGCGGTCGCGGCCTTTCGCAGGCGCCGCTTGCCGACGACGACGGCGAGTCTGAGAACGGCTTCCAGGACTCGAGTTCGAGGCGTCGCGCTGCCCTTGGTCCGCATCTGCCCCGCCAGCGCCGAGCGATCCGCTTCCCGGCAGAGGTCCGCCAGGTGTTCCTGCCCCAACCGGCCGGCGGTGTACCAGTGATTCACGGGGGGACTCCTTCTGGCCTACCGGGTCGCTCGACTGACGATCGACCACTGCGACCAGACTGGAACCATCGGCGGCCATCGGCATCGGCGGAACTCCATAGATCCGCGAGCGCGGTGCCTTGAATCGGCGGGCGGCACGCTTAGAAGAGTCGCGAGATCCAGGAGCGGTAGCTGGTCGACCGGGACCGGGCGCAGCTGTCAGGTAGGCTCGCGCAGCATCTCCCGGAGGCTGGCGATCGCCGCGCCCACCTCGCGGCCCTTGGCCTCGATGATGTCGAGCAGTTCCTCGGGCGTCCGCGTGTCTTCGGTGGACTTCGCGTTCGGGTTTACGGACATGGGTCCTTCACGAAGGGAGAGCTTGGAGCCGCCCTGGAGATGTCGGCCGGCGTCAGGCTCAGCTGCAGCCGCTGGTGGAGCCGCAGTTGAGGCACTTGTAGCAGCTGCCGTTGCGGACCATGATCGAGCCGCAGTCGGAGCAGCCGGGGGCGTCCGCCTGGGTCTGGAAGCTCACCTTCGTGGCGCCCAGGTTCAGGGTGATCGTGGAGGTGCCACCGCCTCCACCGTTGCCGGTGGCCGGCTTGGCGGAGCCACCGTTGGCGGCCGCGTTGACGGCGTGGCCGTTGGTCGCGATGACCGCTAGTTCCTCGTGCGCGGGTGCCGCGGCAACGGCTGTGGCGCTGGGCTTCTCGGTCTCGACGACCGGGGCCGGCTCGAGCGCCGGCGCGGCGGGTTCGGGAGCGACCACAGGTGTCGGCTCCGGCGTCGCCACGGCCTGGACCGGGGCTGACGCGAGGAACGCGGCCGCGCCGGCACCGAAGCCACTGACCGGCGGCTCATCACCGGGTGCCGCGGCGGGCTGGAGGCCGAGCGTGACCTTCTCCTCGGGGGAGAGGAAGCGCGACCCGAGCCAGCGG
>JBKJXL010000269.1:0-2511 GCA_046716225.1 Candidatus Limnocylindrales bacterium
CCCCCCGCCGCTGCCCCCCCCGGCTTGAGCGCCCCGGCGCCGCCCGACCGGGCCGGCGCGGGCGCCGGCGCCGTCGCGATCGAGTCGATCGTCGAGGCGGTCGCGGCCGACGAATCCGCCCTGGAGACGGAGGCGGCCGCCGAGATCGAGCAGCCCGTCGATGCGCCCGCCGCGAACGAGGCCACCGAGGCACCGGCCGCCGAGGCGATCCCCGAGGTGGTCGAGGGAGTCGCGGAGGTCGAGGTCCTCGAGGAGGAAGCCGCGGCCGAGGCCGATGCCGAGATCGTCGAAGAGGTCGCTGCCCTGGAGGCCGTCGAAGAAGCGGTTGCCGCGAGCGAGATCGAGTCGATGGCCGACGACGTGGCCGCCGAGGAGTCCGCCGAGGAGACCGTGGCCGCCGATGAGGTCGAGGCGATCGTCGAGGACGTCGCCCAGATCGAGGCGGCCGAAGAGGCCATCGCGGTCGAAGGCGTCTCGGAGATCGTCGAGGACACCGCCGAGGCCGAGACCAGGAACGCCTGACACTCCGACCAGCCACAGTCAAACGACCTGCCGGGATCTCCCAGCGGGTCGTTTCGATTCCTTACTCGGACGGACGCATCCGAGCGGCCGCTTCGCGCGTTCCTATAGGTAACGGACCCGTCGATCGGGATCGTCTCCGGGCACGGGGTCCCGTGCTAGCATGGCCGGAGCGCCGCACAAGCGGGGCTGGGCTACAGAACGGGCGTTCGACCGCATGGATCGTTTCGACAAGTTCACGGATCGGGCGCGCAAGGTCCTGACACTCGCGCAGGACGAAGCGCAACGGTTCAACCACAACTACATCGGCACGGAGCATCTGCTTCTGGGCCTCGTCCGCGAGGGCGAAGGTGTGGCCGCGCGAGTCCTCGAGAACATGAACGTCGAGCTGCCCAAGGTTCGGACCGCTGTCGAATTCATCATCGGCCGTGGTGACCGACCGGTCGTCGGCGAGGTCGGACTCACGCCGCGCGCGAAGCGCGTCATCGAGCTGGCCATCGACGAAGCCCGTCGGCTCGGGCACAACTACATCGGCACGGAGCACCTGCTCCTGGGCCTCGTCCGTGAGGGTGAGGGGATCGCCGCGGGTGTGCTGGAGTCCCTCGGTGTGAACCTCGACAAGGTCCGCCACGAGGTCATCCGGGTGCTGTCGCAGAGCTCGTCCGCGGGTCCCACCGCGCAGGAGACGAAACGTGCCAGCAAGACCCCCACCGTCGATCAGCTCGGGATCAACCTGACCGATGCCGCGCGAGCCGGAAAGCTGGATCCTGTCATCGGCAGGGAAAAGGAGATCGAGCGGGTCATCCAGATCCTCGGTCGCAAGACGAAGAACAACCCAGCTCTGATCGGCGAGCCCGGCGTAGGCAAGACGGCCATCGCCGAGGGCCTCGCCCATCGGATCGTCGCCGGTGACGTGCCGGACATCCTGCTCAACAAGCGCGTCCTGACCCTCGATATCGGCTCGCTCGTCGCCGGCACGAAGTACCGCGGCGAGTTCGAGGAGCGCCTCAAGAAGATCATCGAGGAACTCCGCAATACGAACGACGCCGTGCTCTTCATCGACGAGCTCCACACGCTCGTCGGCGCCGGCGCAGCCGAGGGAGCGATCGACGCCGCCAACATCCTCAAGCCGCCGCTGTCGCGCGGCGAGCTCCAGTGCATCGGCGCCACGACGCTCGACGAGTACCGCAAGTACATCGAGCGCGATGCGGCGCTCGAACGACGCTTCCAGCCGGTCATGGTGGAAGAGCCCACGCTCGAGCAGACGATCGAGATCCTGATGGGCATCCGCGAGCGCTACGAGCAGCATCACAAGGTCACGATCAGCGACGCCGCGGTCCAGGCGGCCGCGGACCTGTCGACGCGCTACATCACGGATCGGCACCTGCCCGACAAGGCGATCGATCTCATCGACGAGGCCGCAAGCCGCGTCCGGCTGCGCTACTCGTCCGCCCCGCCCGCCCTTCGCGAGGCCCAGAAGGATCTGGACCGGATCTCCAAGGAGAAGGACGCGGCGATCAACAACCAGGAATACGAGGAAGCGGCCGCGTTGCGCGAGGCCGAGGCCACCGCCCGCGAGACGGCCGACGGCTTGCGCACCGAGTGGCAGGCTCAGATGTCCGGCGAGCAGCCCGTCGTCGACGAGGAGGAGATCGCCCAGGTCGTCGCGATGTGGACGGGCATCCCGGTCACCCGGATCGCACAGGAGGAGTCGGAGCGGCTGCTGCACATGGAGGAGGCCCTCCACGCTCGCGTCATCGGCCAGGAGGAGGCGATCGGGATCGTCTCGAAGGCCGTCCGACGGGCACGTGCCGGTCTCAAGGATCCGAAACGACCGATCGGGTCGTTCATCTTCCTCGGTCCGACCGGCGTCGGAAAGTCCGAGCTCGCCAAGGCACTCGCCGAGTTCATGTTCGGCAGCGAAGATGCGCTGATCAAGATCGACATGAGCGAGTTCATGGAGCGCCACAACGTCAGCCGCCTGGTCGGCGC
>JBKJXL010000270.1:0-10519 GCA_046716225.1 Candidatus Limnocylindrales bacterium
CGATCCTGCCAGCCACCGCATGATCGTCGTCGCGGGCGAGGCCCTCATCGACCTCATCCTGCATCCGGACCTTCGCCTCACGGCGGTCGTCGGTGGCGGACCCTTCAACACAGCGCGGACGATCGCGCGCCTCGGCGGTGATGTCGCGTTCGTCGGCCGGCTCTCGACGGATCGGTTCGGTGGGATGCTCCGTGATGCGCTCGCCGTGGATGGCGTGGACCTGACCCTGACCGCCTCGGCGGATGCCCCGACGACGTTGGCGGTCGCGGAGCTCGACGCATCGGGCGCCGCCACCTACCGGTTCCACACCGCCGAGACGTCCGCGCCCGGGCTGGACCTCGATGACGTCCTGGCGGCCGTTCGCCGGAGTCCGGACGCGGTCCACGTCGGGACGTTGGGTCTGGTGCTCGTGGCGTTGGCGTCCGCCCTGACGACAGGCGTCGGGCGCTTGGCCGATGCCACGCTGCTCATGGTCGATCCGAACTGCCGGCCGCGGATCATCCCGGACCGGGAGGCGTACCTCGCCCGCCTGGCGAGCGTCATCCAGCGAACGGACATCGTGAAGGTGAGCGGCGACGACCTGGCCTACATCGCTCCGACACAGCCGGCCGTGGAGGCAGCCCGTGGCCTGATCACGGCCGGTGCCGGCGTCGTGCTGTTGACCGATGGATCGCGCGCGGTGTGGGTCATCGGTCGAACCTTCGAGGTCGCGCTTCCCGTGCCGCTGATCGACGTCGTGGACACGGTCGGCAGCGGCGACGCGTTCGGGGGCGCGTTCCTGGCCTGGTGGGCGGAGCGCGGGCTCGGACGGGCCGGCCTGGGCGATGCGACTGCCGTTACCGAGGCCGTCACGATGGCGATCGAGGTGGCCAGCCTCACCTGCCAACGACCCGGCGCGGACCCGCCCACACGTACCGAGGTGGGCTGGCCCGTCCGGTGACTGGTCCCTCCGCCCGGATGCCGCGTACCCTGTCGCCCATGCGCTCCCGCACGCGATTCCTCGCGCCGATCCTGCTGGCCTGTCTCGCGCTGGCCGCGACCGCTCCCGGGGCGTTCGCTTTGACCGTCCGCTACCCCACCCAGAGCGAGGGCAATCGCGGGTCGGAAGTGCGCGCCATCCAGGCGACGCTCATCGCGATGGGCTACCCGATGACCTTCGATGGCGTCTTCGGTCCGGCCACGACCCAGGCGGTGAAGGCCTTCCAGGGCACACGCGGGTTGCCGGGTACCGGGATCGTGGACGATCTGACCTGGAACCGGATGCTCACGCCGATCGGTCCGGGCAGCGTCGGGATGCCGGTCCGGGTGCTCCAGCGCCAGCTGATCGAGAAGTTCCGCGCGAAGATCCCGGTCGATGGGGTGTTCGGGACGTCGACGAAGGCTGCGGTCATAACGTTCCAGAAGCACTTCGGCCTCAACGCCACGGGCTCGGTCGGGCTCCAGTCCTGGCGCTGGCTGCTCTGGCACTATGACCGCCCGTCGTTCAACGCCACCTCTCTGTGCGACTACAGCGTCGGCAACGGCCTCGCGAACTGGGCCACGGGAGCTGCCGCCAGCCAGGTCGAAGCGGCTGCGAGGGTCGTGGCGGCGGCGGGCTATGGCCGAGTCGCCATCGGTGACATCAGTCATGAACACGGTGGCGTCATCAGCGGCCACACGAGCCACCGGCTGGGCCTGGACGTGGACCTCCGGCTCATGCGCGACGATGAGAACCAGTGCCGGTACCCCAGCAACTACAAGGTCGCGTCATACGACCGGACGGCGACGCGGGCGCTCATCAAGGCGATCCGCGCGACGGCACCAGGGCACGTGAAGCTCATCTACTTCAACGACCCGGTCCTCATCAAGGAAGGCCTCGTCCGACCCTCTTCAGGCCACGACGATCACCTGCACATCCGGTACTGCGAGAAGATCCACTTCGACCCGGCGTACGACTGCTGACGCCAGCCCTGGTCAGTCGTCCGTTGCGTCTCCATCCGGGGTGTCCACGTCGGCCGCCTCGATCTCCGGCTTCGAAGACATGATCGCGAAGCCTCCAAACACCGCGATCCCCTCGACGACGAGGGTTGGTGCGTCCGGTGCCCGATCGAACGCTGGGCGCACGTCGGCGCTGCCACCGAATACGGCCTTCACCCGGAGGTCGACGTTCCAGGTCTCGGGGACGAGCACGCGTCCGCCGCCGAACAGGGTCCGGACCGTGAGGGTGGCGCCGGCCGGATCGAGCCGGACCCCGCGCAGATCGACGTCGCCGCCGCCGAACCAGGTCAGGAGCGTGCCGCCCTTGAACGCGGTGGCGTGACTCTCGAACTCGAGCGGCTCGAGGATCGCGGTGAGCGCGACCTCATTGCTCTCCTCGTTCCCGACCGACGGCAAACGCTGTTTCGCGACGGCGGCACCGACGAGCACTGAACCCAACGCCACGATCAACCCGCCGAATGTCCACCGAATGAGACGTCCCATCCACCCACCTCCTCGCGGTCCCCGCCCTGGCGTGACCGCCGAGGTACGGGTGCCATAATGCACCTTGTGTCCACCGAATCCCGGCTCCCCGTCGCTCCGAGCGCCCCGGGCGCCGCGTCGAGCTGGGGGCTGGGCGATGGTCAGGCCATCCCCTGGGAGTATGCGCCGGCCCCCGAAGCCCGTGACATCGTCACCCTCAAGGAGCGCTATGGCCTGTTCATCGGCGGTCGGGACGTCCAGGCGTCGGATGGCGGGACGTTCGCCACGGTCGATCCGGCCACGGAGCAGACCCTGGCCCTCGTCGCGAAGGCGACCGAAGCCGACATCGACAAGGCGGTCCGCTCCGCGCGGCGTGCCGGCAGCCGCTCGTGGGGCAACCTGCCCGGTCGGGAACGCGCCAAGTACCTGTTCCGGATCGCACGGATCATGCAGGAGCGATCGCGCGAGTTCGCGGTCCTCGAATCGATGGACTCGGGCAAGCCCATCAAGGAGAGTCGGGACGTCGACGTCCCGCTCGCCGCGTCGCACTTCTGGTACTACGCGGGCTGGGCCGACAAGCTCGAGTACGCGTTTCCCGGACGCACGGCGCACCCACTGGGCGTGGCCGCGCAGATCATCCCGTGGAACTTCCCGCTGCTCATGCTGGCCTGGAAGATCGCCCCGGCGCTCGCCGCCGGGAACACGGTCGTGCTCAAGCCGGCCTCGACGACGCCCCTGACGGCGCTGCTGTTCGCCGATGTCTGCCGCCAGGCGGACCTGCCGCCCGGCGTGGTGAACATCGTCCCGGGACCGGGCGCGGTAGGGATGTCGCTGGTGACCCACAAGGGCGTCGACAAGGTGGCGTTCACCGGATCCACCGAGATCGGCCGGTTGATCGCCAGGGGCGTGGCCGGGACGGACAAGGGCCTGACCCTGGAACTCGGCGGCAAGGCGGCAAACATCGTGTTCGACGACGCGCCGCTGGACCAGGCGGTCGAGGGCATCGTCAACGGCATCTACTTCAACCAGGGCGAGGTGTGCTGCGCGGGGTCGCGCCTGCTCGTCCAGGAGTCGGTCGCCGAGACGCTCATCGACAAGCTCAAGGACCGCCTGTCCACGATCCGGGTCGGCGACCCGCTCGACAAGAACACCGACGTCGGGGCGATCAACTCGAAGGCCCAGCTTGAGAAGATCACCGAACTCGTGCAGAGCGGCGTCGACGAGGGCGCCGAGCTCTACCAGCCCGCCTGCGACCTGCCCGACCGTGGCTACTTCTTCCGCCCGACCCTGTTCACCAACGTCGCCCAGAGCCACCGGATCGCGCGCGAGGAGATCTTCGGGCCGGTCCTGTCGGTGCTGACGTTCCGGACGCCCGACGAGGCGATCGAGAAGGCCAACAACACGGCCTACGGCCTGTCCGCGGGGATCTGGACCGACAAGGGCAGCCGGATCCTGCACATGGTCTCGAAGATGCGCGCCGGCGTGGTCTGGGCGAACACGTTCAACCGGTTCGACCCCACCTCGCCGTTCGGTGGCTACAAGGAATCGGGCTTCGGCCGCGAGGGCGGCATGCACGGGCTGTACGCCTACGTTCGGCTGGAGGACCGCTAGGTGGCCTCTCGTCAACCGGCGAAGCCCCGGACGCGGGCCGTGGTGAACGTCCCGGTCGCGACCGCCCGGATCGAGGTCCGCAAGACCTACAAGCTGTACATCGGCGGGGCGTTCCCACGGACGGAAAGTGGCCGTTCGTATGTCGTCGCCGGCGCCGACGGGGCGCCGCTGGCGAACGCCTGCCGGGCCTCGCGCAAGGACCTGCGCGACGCGGTCCGGGCCGCGCGCAAGGCGTTCCCCGGCTGGGCCGACCGGACGGCGATGAACCGCGGCCAGATCCTGTACCGCGTCGCTGAGCTGATGGAAGGCCGTCGCGACCAGTTCATCGCCGAGGTCGTCGGCGCGGAGGGCCTCTCGACCGCCGGGGCCACGGCCGCCGTGGATCGCGCCATCGATCGCTGGGTCTGGTACGCGGGCTGGGCCGACAAGATCGCCCAGGTCCTCGGGTCGTCCAACCCGGTCGCGGCCCCGTACTTCAACTTCACGATCCCCGAGCCCACCGGCGTGGTGGGCGTCGTCGCGCCCGAGACCTCGTCGTTGCTGGGTCTCGTGAGCCGGCTCGCGCCGCCACTCGTCTCGGGCAACACCGTCGTGCTGCTCACATCCGAGACGCGGCCGCTGCCGGCCGTCACGCTGAGCGAAGTCCTGGCCACCTCGGACGTCCCGGGTGGCGTCGTCAACGTCCTGACCGGCCTCAAGCGTGAACTGATCCCGGTCATCGCAGGCCACGAGGACGTGGATGCGCTCGACACCTGGGGTGTGCCGGACGTCATGCGCACGGAGACCGAGTTGACCGCGCTCAACGACATCAAGCGCGTCCTGCGTCGCCCGACGACCGTGGCCGAGACCCGCTTCGACTGGACAGACGACCGGGCTACCGAGCGCCCCGAGTGGATCGCCGCCTTCCTCGAGATGAAGACGGTGTGGCACCCGATCGGGACGTAGCATGGCGGCGAGCCGGGGCGACGTCGAGCGTCGACTGTTCGTGCACGCATCGCCGCGGATCGTGTGGGCCACGCTCCACGATCCGGACGCGACCGATGCGCTCTTCCCGGAGGTCCGCCTGGGTCCCGCCTCGCCCGCCTGGCCGGCTGCGGCGACCACCCGGACGGCCACGACGCGCATCGGCCTGCTGCGGGAGTCGGCGTGGGTGGAGAGTCTTGAAGCTCGCCCGGAATCGCGCTTCCGGCTGCGCGTGACCGGATCCGGATTCGACAGCGAGTGGTCGTGGGTCCTCGAGCCGGTCGCGGGCGGGACGCGGGTCATCCACGCGGCGACCTTCGAGCCGTTCGACCGCTGGACCGGGATCCTCGTGCGTCTCGGACGGGCGTCACTGGCCAGTCGGGTGGAGGCGCACCTGCAGGCGCTCAAGGAACGCGCTGAGGAGCGAACGTCCACGACCCACAGCGCCGCGTGAGCCGTCCGTCGGCTGGTCTCCGGGGGCCAAGGCGGGACGACGGCGACCCATCCGACGTCCCGTTCGCCGGCCTACGGCGCCACGCCGCGGCGATCGCCGGCGGTCTGGTGATCCTCGTCGCGATCGTCTTCCTCGTACCGGATCTCGCCCCGCCACCGTCGGGTCCGCCGCCAGTCGAGTTACACGTCGGGAGGATCCTTGAGTTCCTTCCGCCCGGCGACGATCAGACAGCACCCGATGCCCGAGTCGAGATCCTCTCCGGCTCACGGCGCGGCGAGACGATCGACGGCTACGTCCAGGGACCGTCCGGCCAGCAGGAGCTCCCGCGCTACGAAGTCGGTGACACGGTCGTCGTCAGCGCGTCCTCGGAGCCCGATGGGCAATTCATCGCCGTCGCGGATCTCTACCGTGTCCCGGTCCTCGGCCTCCTGATCGGGATCTTCGCGGCGGCGGTGACCGTGGTGGGCGGTTGGCGCGGCGTCCGTTCGCTCATCGCCCTGGCGCTAACGCTGGCGGTCGTCGTCAAGCTCGTCGTGCCGTTGATCCTCGCCGGCCGTGACCCGGTCCTGGTCGCGATCCTGGCCGCGACCGGCGTCACGATCATCACGTTCCTGCTGACCGAAGGGGCTCGGATGACCACCGCGGCGGCCGCGATCGGGACGTTCGTGGCCCTTGCCCTGACAGCCGTGCTGGCCGTCACCTTCGACCAGCTGGCCCGGTTCACGGCGCTGCGTGGGTCGGAGGACGCGGCCTACCTCCAGGGCGTCGGCCTGGAGGGTCTGGACCTCGGCGGGTTGATCCTCGCGGGAATCATCTTCGGCGCCCTCGGCATCCTCGACGACGTGACCGTCACGCAGGCCGCCACCGTGGCCGAGCTTCACGACGCGGACCCGCGGGTCAGCCGACTCGATCTCGCAAAGCGGTCCATGAACGTCGGTCGGTCGCACATCGCTGCCACGGTGAACACGCTCGTGTTGGCGTACGTCGGTGCGTCGTTGCCACTCATCGTCCTGTTCGCTGCCGGTCGCCAGGATCCGTTCCTGATCGCGTCCGGCGAGGTGGTCGCGGTCGAGATCGTGCGAGCCGTCGTCGGCAGCATCGGGATCGTGGCCGCGGTCCCGCTGACGACCGCGTTTGCCGTCCTGCTGGTGGGTCGTGGCGTCACGGCACTCCCCGGGCGGCATCGGAGCGACCGAGCCGCCGGCTGGGATTGAGGGTTGGATCCGCTGATCATCGGGCTCGTTGCGGTGTCGGCGCTGCTACACGTGGCCTGGAACGTCCGACTCAAGACGGCCGGCGACCCGCTCCGGGCGGCCACCATCGGGCTGCTCGCTGGAGTCATCGCGATCGTCCCCGTCTCGGTCGTGGTGTGGCTGGCGTCCGGCTCACCCGCGCTCCCGCCGGAGGGGATCGCCCTTGGGCTGGTATCGGGCGTCTTCGAGGCCGCGTACTTCATCCTCCTCGCCGGGGCGTACCGTCGCGGCGACTTGTCGATCGTGTATCCGCTGGCGCGCGGCACCGCGCCGTTGCTACTGGTGGCGGTCGGCGTGGCCCTGCTGGGCGAACGCCTCGGCCCGGCGGGCTGGGTCGGGGTCGCGTGCCTGCTGGCGGGCTTCTTCGTCCTCCAGCGGCCGTGGCAGGCACTCCAGGCCGGAGCCGGCGGTCGGCGCCCGGATGCGGCCATCGCGTTCGCGATCGCGACTGGCGTGATGATCGCCGCGTACACCTCCCTCGATCGGCTCGGGACACGACTCATCGAGCCGCTCGTCTACGCCTCGATCCTGTGGGTCTCGGGTGCGCTCCTCCTCGTGATCTGGCTCCGCGTGGTCGCGGGTGGAGGACTCTGGTCCGGTGGCCCCGGGCAGAACAGGCGGGCGGCCGTCGGCGGGCTCCTGACGCTCGCGGCGTACGTGCTGATCCTGGTCGCGCTGAGCGCGGCGCCCCTCACGGCGGTGGCGCCACTGCGGGAGTCGGCGACGGTCATCGTGGCCACCTGGGGCGCCGTCCGGCTGGGGGAGGCCGCGTCTCGCGGCGACGCCACCAGACGCATCGGGGCGTCCGCGGTCATCGTCCTCGGCGCGCTGCTGCTCGCGCTCGACGGGTAGGTCAGGCGGCGTCGGCGATGGTCGGCTCGGCGGTGGGCCGGCGACCGAACAGGCGGCGTCGCCCGGAGCGGCCATTGACGATGGCGATGCCGGCCAGGATGGCCAGCGTCCCGATGATGATCCGCCCGTCGATGGTCTCGCCCAGGACGGCGAACCCGAGCGCGATCCCGATGACCGGGATGACATAGGCCACCATCGTCAAGCGGGTCGCGCCCCACGGACCCAGGAGGCGGAAGAAGCACAGGTAGGCCAGGCCCGAGCCCAGCAGGCCCAGCCACAGGATCGAGAAGATCGCCTGCGCGTCCGGGGTCGCCGCGAATGGCCGCTCCAGCAGGAAAGCCAGGACAAGCGAGTAGAGGCCGGCGAAGGTCACCTGGAACACGGCCGGCACCATCGGTCGAAGGCCGCGGACCTTGCGGCGCGCGTAGATGGCGCCGCAGGCATAGCTGGCGGCGGCCCCCAGGAGGGCCAACATGGCGGTCAGCTCACCGCCCGATCCCGACAGCCCCGGACTAACGAGGATGACGACACCGATGAACCCGAGCGCCAGGCCGACGAGGCCGTTGACGCGGATCGGCTCATCCGGCAGAAAGAACGGAGCCAGCACGGCAGCGAACAGCGGGACCGGCGAGGTCAGGATCGCTGCCAGTGAGGAGTCCACCGACTGCTCGGCCCAGGTGATCAGGCTGAACGGGATGGCGATGTTGATGGCCGCCATCACGGCCAGATGGCCGTACATCCGCCGTTCACGCGGCAGCTCCACGCGAAACAGCAGGACCACGGCCCACAGGAGCATCGCGCCCGCCGCCAGGCGGAGGGCCACGAGCGTGAACGTCCCGAAGTCGTCCACGGCCAGCTTGATGAACAGGTAGCTGGAGCCCCAGCAGAAGGCGAGCGTGAGGAACACGAGCCATTCGAAGGTGGTCGGGCGCCGGATCATCGCGGCATCATAGCGCGATGGCCTAGTACGGTATGCCAAATCGGGGGTGATCCACGTCAGACGGTGGCTGTCGTGTGTCGCCGCTACGCTGACCGCGCCGCGTACCATGGACGTCCCACCACACGGAGGCACGCATGCGACTCTGGGGCGGCCGCTTCAGCGAAGAGAACGACCAGCGCGTCGCCGACTTCACCCGGTCGATCGAGGTGGATGCGGGCCTCGCCGCCGACGACCTCGCGGCCTCGATCGCCCATGTGCGCGGCCTGGGCCGGGCCGGGCTGTTGGCGGGCCCCGAGGTGGACGAGCTGGTCGGCGGTCTCACCGCGCTTGCGGAGGACGTGGCGGCCGGTCGCATCGACTGGGATCCGTCCCTCGAGGACGTCCACATGAACCTGGAAGCTGCGCTGGCAGCGCGGATCGGCCCGGTGGCCGGCAAGCTCCATACCGGCCGGTCCCGCAACGACCAGGTCGCCACGGACCTGCGGCTGTGGACCCGGCGCGCGATCGACCGGCTGGACGCGGCCAACCTCGTGTTCGAACGTGCACTCGTGGAGCTCGCGGAGCGGGAGCGAAGCGCCGTCCTGCCCGGCACGACCCACATCCAGCCCGCCCAACCCGTGCTGTTCGCCCACCACCTGCTGGCCTATGTCGAGATGGTCGAGCGCGATCGGGCACGCCTTGCGGACGCCCGCCGGCGGACGAACGTCAGCCCGCTGGGTGCGGGCGCCCTGGCCGGGGCTGGGTATCCGCTTGATCGCGAGGCGACGGCGCGCGAGCTCGACTTCGAGGGCGTGAGCGCGAACTCGCTCGACGCGGTGTCGGACCGCGACTTCGTGGTCGAGACGCTCGGGGCGATCGCCCTCGGCATGGTCCACCTGAGCCGGCTCGCCGAGGAGCTGACCTGGTGGTCCAACCCGTCCTTCGGGTTCGTCCGTGCGTCGGACGCGTTCTCGACCGGCAGCAGCATGATGCCGAACAAGAAGAACCCCGATCCGGCCGAACTGGTGCGCGGCCGGGCCGCCCGCGTCATCGGGGCGCTCACCGGGACGCTGGCCATGCTCAAGGGCCTTCCGCTGGCCTACCAGCGCGATCTGCAGGAGGACAAGGCGCCGCTGTTCGATGCCGTCGCGGTCTACGAGGCGTCCCTGGGGGTGCTCGCCGGGATGCTCGACACGCTGCACGTGGACGCTGAGCGGATGCGCGCCGCGGCGACCGGTGGCTACACCACCGCCACCGCGGTCGCCGACGGTCTTGTCCGGAGTGGCGTCCCGTTCCGGACCGCCCATCACGTGGTCGGGTCGCTCGTCGCGCACGCCGAGGAGGCGGGGATCGGGCTCGACGAGCTACCGGACGACACCATCGCAGCGGCCCTCACCGGGTCCGACGAGCCCACGGCTGTCGCGCTCGCCGAGGAGCCCGGGATCGGCGCCACGGTGCGGGCTGCGGCCGAGCTCGACGGCGCGCTGGCGTCCTGCGACGTGATCGGGGGCACGGCCCCCGTTCGTGTGGCGGCGGCTCTCGCCGTCGCGCGCAGGCGAATCGACCGCGATTGACGGCCCAACAAGACTGACCGGCTCACTGGAACAGCCTCGTTCCAAACGAAGGACGACGCGTGGCCCAACCATCGCGTGAACCCGGAACGAGGCCGATCGGCGACGGAGCCTCCCGTTGACGGCCGGTCACGGTCACCCCACCGCCGTGTGGAACGGGAGCGATCCAGCCGACCCGATCGCCGCTTCCGGCGGTCGCGGGCCGCGGTACCATCGGCCAGATGCCGGATCTCTCGACGATCGTCGCCGCCCCGAAGGCGCTCCTCCACGACCACCTCGATGGGGGATTGCGCCCGGCCACGGTCATCGATCTCGCCGCCGAATATGGCTACGCCGACCTGCCGACGACCGACGTCGACGAGCTGAGTGCCTGGTTCCGGCGCGGGGCGGACCGCAAGAGCCTGGAGCTGTACCTCGAGACGTTCGTCCACACATTCGGGGTCATGCAGGAGCGCGA
>JBKJXL010000271.1:0-5706 GCA_046716225.1 Candidatus Limnocylindrales bacterium
GAGCCGCCCTGCGCCCCGTCATGAGCGTGCACGCTCGCCCGGTCCGGGTGGCCGACCTGCCGGCCGCGTGGGGGATCGGCTACGGCCCCGAGTTCACGACCGAGCGACCCAGCCGGATCGCCACGCTGCCGTTCGGCTACGGCGACGGTTGGTCGCGATCCCTCTCGAACCGCGCCGAGGCCCTGGTGCGCGGCCGGCGTGTCCCGATGGTCGGTCGCGTGGCGATGGACGCGGTCATGGTGGACGTGACGGACGTCCCCGGACCGCCCGTGGATGCCGACGACGCGTTCGTCCTGATCGGTCGCCAGGGCGACGAGGCGATCACCGTGGCGGATGTGGCGCGGCTGTGCACCACGAACGCGTGGGAAGTCGTCACGTCCATGGCCCGGCGGGTACCACGGGTGTACCATGCCGGCTCCGGACCTTTGGGTCTGCGCACACTCCTGCGATGAACGAGGGCGAGTTGGCTCGGATCGAGCTCTGGAACGGCGACATCTGCGACCTCGAGGTCGACGCCATCGTGAACGCTGCCAACCTGTCGCTGTGGATGGCCACGGGCGTCGGCGGTGCGATCAAGCGAGCCGGCGGCGATGCGATCGAGTTCGCGGCCGTCCGGCAGGCGCCCGTTCCGCTGGGTGAGTCCATCGTGACCCCGGCGGGCAAGCTGGCCGCTGGCGCCGTCATCCACGCGGTGTCCCTCGACCGTGACCGACGCACGAGTGGGCCCGTCATCGCCAGCGCGGTCCGCTCGGCGATGGCTCGAGCCCGTGAGATCGGGGCGCGCAGCGTCGCCTTCCCGGCGCTTGGGACGGGCGTTGGCGGGTTCCCGCTCGACGAGGCCGCGCGGATCACCGTCGATACGGTCCGTGCCGAGCTGGACGCGTCGCCAGGCATCGAACACGTCATCTTCGCCCTGCGCGGCGCGGCCGCTTTCGAGGCGTTTCGCAAAGCGATGGGATCGGCGCCACGCCCAGGCGCGCCGGCTCCCGTATGACCTTCCCGTACGGGTCCATGGAGGAGCAGCGTGACGAGCTCGTCGAGACGGTCGCACGCGAGATCCAGCTGCGCGGCTTGACCGGGCCGGCCGTCCACTTTCTCGAAGCCAGCCGCCCGTACCGCGCGCTCGGTGCCAACGCGATGCTCTTCTTCGATCCGGTCCTGCACGGCGTGTTCGGCGGCGACGTCGCGTCCGTGACCGAGCTGCTGGCGGACGACGCCGGCATCGAGCAGCTGATCATGCGGCTCCAGGAGATCGACGACGAGATGACCTGGGACGCCTGAACCCACGGCAGGGCGCCCCCCGCTCGTCGAGCGGTGCGGCCGGGTAGCATGCTCCGGTGACCAGCGAGCCCCGCGCCTTCGCGGCCGTCGACATCGGCGCCGCCACCGTCTCCGTGTCCATCGTCGGCAAGCTCGGTCGCGCCTGGCGGCTGATCGGGTCCATCGCCCTGCCCAGCGTCGACGGCCCGGACATCGCGATCTCGATCCTGCTCGACCGGATCGCTCGCGCCGATGCCGCGATCGTGGAACGTCTGGGTCTGGCGGGCGATGCCGCGGCGGATCTCGTCCGCCTGGAGGTCCGGTCCGATCCCGCTCGCACGCTCGGGATCGTGGCCGCCACGGAGCGCTCGCTCGCGCCCCTGGTCGCCGCTGCCGGGCGGAGCGGCTGGCGAACGGTCTCCGCCAGCGCCCAGTCGACCGATCCGCTGGCGATGTCGCGACTGCTGTTGGACGGTGGGACCGATGCGATCCTGGTCGGCGCAGGCGACCCCCCGGCCGCCGATGAGCGGAGCGCGCTCGGAGAGTTGGCGGCGCTCGTCGCGGCCGTCGCGACGCGGCGTCCGGATCGGTTGATCATCCTCGCCGGTGGGATGGCGGACCGACAGGCGGAGTTCGGCGATCCGGCGGGCCACGGGATCGAGACCGTGCTCGCGCCTGCCGCAGGCGTCGGGTCGGCCGGTGCGCCGCTGCAGGACCTGTTGTCGGAGCTGGCCGGCCGGTCCGACGATGCGCGACGTGGGTTCGGCGCCGCCGCGTCCACCCTCGCGGCATTGACCGATCGCCACGTGGAGCTGATCGAGATCGGGTACGACGGCGCGGTGCGGGCCGTCGCGCGACCGGCGACCGCGAGCGAGCCTGCCCGGCTCCGGCTGGATGTCGTGCCGAACGCCGGGCTGGCACCGGCCGAGCCCGACGATGCGATCGTCGACCGCGTCCTGACCTGGTCGACCGTGGCGATGGACCGGCACCGCGTGCGCGACCGGCTGCGTGAGCTCCGGATCGCGCCGTGGTCGGACGCGACCGGGGATGGCCTCGACCTGCGTGTCGCGGCGGCCCATGCGGCACTCGGCCGGCTCGCCGACGCGACCGGCGCGACCGGGGATCCGGCGCCGGATCTGCTCGTCGCCAGCGGCGGCGTGTGGGCGTCGATGCCCATGCCGTTCGTCGCGATGACGCTGGCCGATCTCCTGCGCCGGCCCGGCGCCAGTCAGATCGGGTTCGATCACGCCAGCCTGCTCGCCCCGATCGGGAGTATCCCGGACGAGTCCGAGCGGCGAGCCGTCATGGCGGACCTGCTCGACGACCTGCTCGTTCCGCTCGGTACGCTCATCATGCCGTCCGGGCTGCGCAGCGGTCGCCCAGCCGGCCGGCTCATCGTCCACGACGGCGATCGCGCCGATGTCACGGATCTCTCGCACGGGGAGCTGACTCGCGTCGCCCTCCCACCAGGTGTGGCGGCCGTCGCCGAATTCCGCTTCCGCGACACCGTTCGGCTCGGGGGCCGCGGGCGCGGCTTCGCGGTCGACGTTGCCGGCGGCGCCACCGGGGTCCTGGTGGACCTGCGTGACGTGCCGCTCCGGCTGCCGGATCGCGCCGACGGCCGACGCGACCAGCTTCGGGCGTGGCAAGCAGCGGTCGGACCTACGGTGCCGGCATGAGTGCGCTGGCGCCTGGTGCGGATCTCGGGCTGGTCCCGGTCCGGCGCCTGATCGAATCACCCGTGGATATCGTCATCGCTCTCGCGCCCGGCGACCGGCCGCTGGTGGAGGCCGGGGAGTCCGTCGTCGTCGGCGCCCCGATCGCCGAGCGTCTGCGCGACGCCCGGCTCGAGGAGGTGTCCATCCAGTCGTCGGCCGACCCGACGCCCGGGGCGCGCTGGTCGCGCGATGGCGGATCTGGCCCAGCGAGCGTGCGTCATACGGTGGATGGCGGCGAGCTGCTCTTCACTTGGCGTGGCAAGTGGCGCATGGCGACCGGCGACGTCCCGGATCCGCTGGAGGCGCCCGTCGCCGGTATCATCCGCGACGTCAGGCCGGGGACCTCACTCACACTGCGAGCGACGGGCCAGGCGATCCGGGGCATCGTGACCCTGGGTGGGCCCACGCGCGGACGACTGCATCTGGCCACCGGAGTGAGGGGCGGACTCCGACCGGTCGGCCTGGACGTCGGCCTCGCCGGGACGATCCTGGTCGTCGGCACGCGAGTCGACGCGGAGACGCTGACGCGGGCGCGGGCGATGGGTATCCGTGGGATCGTCGTGGCCGGCCTTTCGAGCAAGGAACGGCGCGACTTCCTCGCGTCCGAGGCACGCCAGCGGGCGGCGCTGCATCGGTTGCCGCCGTACGCGGTGCTCGTCATGGACGGTGCCAACCGCCGCCCGATGGCCAGTCCGCTGATGGACATCGTCGAGATGCTGACGGGCCGCGAGGTGGCGATCATCGGAGACCCGCCGGCGCTCGTGTTCGATGCCGCCGACGTGGAGCTGCCGGTCCCGCCGGCGGATCTCGTGCGCGTCCGCGGCGGGGGGTTGCTCGGGCGCGAAGGCCGCTGGCTGGGCGCGGTGGGCCTGCGCCGTTTCGATGGCGATGTCCAGCTGGAGGCGGGAAGGATCCGCCTCGATGACGGCTCGGTGGCCACGGTCCCGCTGGGCGACCTGGAGCGGTTCGTGTGACGACGTCGGCGGTGGACGGGGAGCGGAGGGTGGTCTGCCCGGATCCGGAGGCGACCTCGCAGCTTGGCGTCGCGCTCGGCGCGGTCGCCCACGCAGGCGATCTCCTCTGCCTGTGGGGCGAGCTCGGCGCCGGGAAGACCCACCTCGCCAAGGCGATCGGGCGAGGGCTTGGGGTGACGGCGACCATGACCTCACCGTCGTTCATCCTGATGGCCGAGTACGACGGGCGGTTGCCCCTCTTCCACATCGACCTCTACCGCCTGGCCGATGGAACCGACGCGCTCGCCGGTGGCCTGATCGACGATCGCCAGGCAGCCGGCCTCACGCTGGTCGAGTGGCCCGAACGCCTCGGCGATGCGATCCCGGCGCAGCGACTGGACGTCCAAATCGACGGATCGGGTGACGAGCCGCGCACCATCCGACTGCAGGCGATGGGTCGACGGATGCGCCGGTACCTGGACGTTGCTCCGTGACCGCCTCCGCGCACGACGGGCGACGGGCGGCGATCCTCGCGATCGACTGTGCCACGACCCAGGTGGTGGTGGCGACCGGCACGACGGCTGGCGTCATCGACGGGCTGACGACGTGGCCCGCTGGCTATCGGCACGGCGAGACGCTCGTCCCGACCATCGGTCGCTTCCTCGGCGAGCAGAACATCCGCCGCGCTCGGCTTGCGGCGATCATCGTGGGGACCGGGCTCGGCGCGTTCACCGGTCTGCGCGTCGGCCTCGCGACCGCCAAGGGCCTGGCGCATGGCCTGCGGCTACCCATCGTGGGGATCTCGACGGCCGAAGCCCTGCTGGCGGTCCCCGCACTGCCGGCCGGTTCGCTGCTGCTGCTGCCGGCCGGTCCGTCAGATCGCATGCTCATCCGACCCGGTCGTCCGCCGATGCTCCTGCCCGTCGGCATGGAGCCGGAGCTGGCGGCCGCGGAGATCCTGGTGGCGGTGGATCTCGACGGGCGCGCGGATCCCGAGGCGGTCGCCCGAGGCGAGATCGCCCGGGCAGGGCTGGGCGAGGCGCTCATCCGGCTGGGCGCCGCCAGGCTGGCTGCCGACGATGCTGACGACCTCGCCCGGCTCGTCCCCGAGTACGTCACGCTGCCGCGCGGCATCCGCGCGGCGAGCGGGGAGGTCGCATGGTCGCGCGACCCCCGGTGAGGGTGTCGATCGAGCCGATGCGGCTCGAGCACCTGCCAAGCATCCACGCCATCGAGCAAACGAGCTTCAGCGCGCCATGGCCAGCGAATGCCTACCGCAGCGAACTCGAGACCAACCGGCTCGCGAGCTATCTCGTCGCTCGCGTCGATGACGACATCGTGGGCTACGGCGGCATGTGGCTCATGGTCGACGAGGCCCACATCACCACGTTCGCCATCCACCCGGCCTGGCGGCGCCAACGGATCGGGGAACGCCTGCTGCTCGAGTTCGTGGACGTCGCCATGCTTCGGCGCGCCAGGGAGATGACGCTGGAGGTCCGCCTCTCCAATCTGGCGGCGCGCCGTCTGTACGAGAAGTTCGGCTTCCGCCCGGTCGGGGTCCGGCCGCGCTATTACAGCGACGACCACGAGGACGCGCTGATCATGACGACGCTGCCCCTGTCGGACGGATCGATGCTCGAGCGCCTCGAGCGCCTGCGCGTCGCGATCGAGGAGGCCCCCGCGCCGATTCGGCCGGACGAGGCACCGGCGTGACCGAGTCGCTGATCCTCTCGATCGAGTCATCGTGCGACGAGACCGGCATCGCGGTCATCGCC
>JBKJXL010000272.1:0-4500 GCA_046716225.1 Candidatus Limnocylindrales bacterium
CGCCTCGGGCTGGCGGGGCCGTCTGGTTGCCGCCGACGGCCACCGGTGGGTCGCCACACGGGTTCTTCGGCGTGGGGCTTCCCGCCCCACCTCCGAACTGGCCCCAGTCGCCGGCCGTGAAGCTGGCACCGTCTCCGCTGGAGATGTAGAGTGATCCGTCGGACGCGAAGCGCAGGTCGCCGACGGAATGGCTCGGGTACCGCTGGCACCAGTCCTCGATCAGGACGGTCTCCGACCCGTCGACCGCCAGCCGCGACAGGCGAGCCCCGATCACGCAGCCATCGGTCGTCGGGCCCGGCGGCGTCGGGCACGCATCGTTCCATAGCGGTGGCGTCCCGCCGATCGCGGCATCCATCGCGTACAGCACGTACACATTCGGCGTCGACGGGAACGACGGGTGCAGGGTCATCCCCAGCATGCCCCGGTCCCAGTAGTCGTGGACGCGGTTGCGGAGGTCGGCAAAGATCGTCGGGGTCGTGTCGGCCAAGTTGTCGAAGACCTTGATCAACCCGGACTTCTCGGCAATGAAGATCCGTCCGTCGGATGCGAATCGCAGCGATACCGGGTTCGTGAGGCCGGCCCAGATGACCGAGTCGGAGAACCCGGTCTGCGTGATCGCCGCGGCTGTGACGCGTGCAGGTTCCACCGACCCGTCGCCGTCCGACGACGCCATGAACCGCCGCTGCTCGAGCTCAGGATCGGCGGCCAGGACGTTCGAATCCCATGCAGTCGACCAGCCCGAGAACGCTGTCCCGATCACCACAAGGGTGGCGATCCACTGGCGCCACCGCCTCGTCCCCCGCGCAGTCGCGCTCATCGAGTCCCTCCGCTGATCAGGCGATGGTAGTCGACGGACTGAACCGGACCGTCGACGATCGACCAAGCTGGCGCGGCTCCGGCCCGAAAGCGGTGCAGCCGAGCACCAGGTATCAGCGCGTCAGTCCGGGAGCTGGTGCAGCCCCCATTCCACGCCGAAGACATCGATCGATTCCACCGCTGGGACCGCACCCGCCCCAAGGCCTTCGATCGCCGGTGACCCGGCCGGCGCCAACAACCACCGGCCCGGGAAGGCGGCGCGCAGTCGGTCGTACTCCGCCGCGGAGTAGGCCTCGGAGACGAAGAGCGTCGGGCGCCGATCGGCGGCGTAGGCGAGGACCTGCGGTCGGTCCGAGTACACGATCACGACCGGCTCCGTTGCGTCCACGTGAGCATCCCAGACCCGTCTGGCTTCCTGCTCGACGACCGAGAACGCCGTTGCTTCACGACGTTGGACGAGTCCGATCGCGAGGTTCGGCACCAACGCGATGACGGTCATCAGCGCGATCGCAGCAAGCGGCCGGCGACCCACCGTCCGCACCAGCCACGGGACCCCGCTGATGGCGATCGCGAGCACGACGATCAGCCCGGGCAGGGCGGGGACCGTGTAGCGGATCTGGTTCTGGAAGAGGGTGATGGTCGCGAATTGAACGGCCACGAAGGCGAGTGCCGCGACGATCAGCCGTCGCTGCCTCGGATCGCCCCAGCGTCGCCAGAGCATGACCACCGCGACAAGCGCGAGGACATTGAAGGTCCAATAGAACGCGGCTTCGCCAGGGCTGTCGAACAAGACGAACTGCTGGGCCATGTGTCCCACGAACTTGTCGGGCAGGAGGTCCCAGCTGAACGGCAATCGGTCTGCCAGGTTTGCGGCCGAGAGGTCGAAGTTGAACCACATGTTGTCGGTCAGACCCGGGACGGCGGTCCGGACCAGGCGGGCGAAGGAGAAGGAGACGTTGTCGCCAGGGAGCAGGACCCTGCCGAGCCACACGATGCCGATCGCTGCGACTGACAGGAGCGCGGTCGGTGGCACGGTGGTAGCAAGCCCGGTTCGACGCTCGGACAGGCGAACGAGCAGGAATCCGATCGGCACGGCCAGGAGCAGCGGGAGGTAGCTCTCTCTGGCGAGGTAGAGAAGTCCGACGGCTCCGACCACGCCGAGCCAGCGAATGGTCCGATCGCCGGCGATGGCAAGCAGCCAGATGGCGAGGGCAGCGAAGAACGCCGCTGAGATCTCCACGAGCGGCTGTGTCATGTGCCAGAACACGACTGGCAGCAGCGGGTACAGGGCGGCACAGACGAAGGCCGCCCACCGACGGGCGACCGTCCTTGCCGCCAGGAAGATGAGAACCGACGTTGCGAACGTGGCGGCGACGTTCACTGCGATCCAGCCCCAGTACCCGCCGAGCAGCGTCGCCGCAACCCCCGCCAGGTAGACACCCAGAGCGTTGTGGACGAATGGAGGGGCCAGGGTCCCACCGGGCCCGAGGATGCCGACCGGGAAGATCGTCGTCGTGGCGGCCGAGCCTCGCTCAGCCAGCGACTCGGCGTCTGCGAGGTACCAGTACTGGTCCGTCCCGCGAACTCCGTTGCCCGCTGCGACGACGATCAGAAGGAACACCGCCGCGCCGAGAGCGAACAGGGTGAGGATCTCGCGGCGTCCGAATGTGACCGCGGCATCCGTGCTCGGACGCGGATCACCGTCAGCGCTCATCGGCCTCGGGCTCTCGCGGCCTGGTCGATCCCGGGAGGGGAAATCCGATCTCCGCGACGTCCTGCGTCGTCGTCACATCGGTTCGTCGGAGGACCTGGCTGATCGTCATCAGGATGATCCGCAAGTCGAGCGCCATCGTCCGATGGTCGACGTACCAGACGTCGAGTTCGAGCCGTTCCTCGAACGGGCGGCTGTGGCGACCATTCACGGCAGCCCAGCTCGTGACACCGGGCCGGACCGTGTGGCGGCGCCGCTGACGGGGGGTATAGCTGGCCAAATACTCCATCAGGAGTGGGCGCGGGCCGACGAGACTCATGTCGCCTCGCACCACGTTCCAGAGCTCGGGAAGCTCGTCGATGCTCGTGGATCGAAGCAGCCGCCCGAGCCTGGTCACGCGCAGGTCGTCGGTGTCGAAGGCGACCTCGGAACCAGTGGGCTCCCGCATCGTTCGAAATTTGACGATCAAGAATGGATGTTCGTCGAGGCCGGGACGCTGCTGGCGGAAGAAGATGGGGCGGCCCTGAATGGCCCAGAGCGCGACGGCGACGCACGCGAGCAGCGGGGACAACAGGACCAGCGCCGCGATGGCCAGCCAGAGGTCCATCAGCCTCTTCACGATCTCGACACGTCGGTGTCGTGGCAGGGCCGAATCGTCCTCCACTATCATCCGATCATGCTGAGAGCTTCGGTACCCGGCCGGAGCCCATGCCGATGCGAGGTTTCGTGATGCGGCTGTACGGGATCGTCGGGGCCGGCGGGTTCGGTCGAGAGGTGTTGCCGGTGGCGCAGGTGATGCTTGCCGCCGCTCCCCCTGACCAGCCGTACGAGCTTGTCTTCGTGGTGGAGGAAGGCGAAGCGGGGACCCTCAACGGGCATCGCCTGATCACAGCGGATGAATTCCATCGCGACGATCGTGACAGGTACTTCAACATCGCGATCACCGACCAGCATGTCCGGGAGCGCATCGCGCGAGAGTTTACCGCCAAAGGGGCAGCGCCCTTCACTATCCGCGCGGCGAACTCGGTCGACCTGGGGAACAACGAGCTTGGCGAGGGGGCCATCCTCTGCGCGTTCACGACGATCACGTCGAATGCCACGATCGGTCGGTACTTCCACGCAAACATCTACTCATATGTCGGACACGATTGTCGGATCGGCGACTTCGTCACGTTCGCACCGGATGTCCACTGTAATGGCGGTGTGATCATCGAGGACGGCGCGTACATCGGGACGGGCGCCATCATCAAGCAGAGTTCGCCCGAGCGAGTGATCGTGATCGGACAGGGAGCCGTGGTCGGGATGGGTGCAGTGGTGACAAAGAGCGTGGCTCCCCTGACGACGGTGGTCGGCAACCCGGCGGCCGTGATGGAGCGGACGCCCCGGGCCTGAACACCTGCCCGTCCAGCCACCGTCTGTGGCGATCTGAGCGTCCAAGCCGGAATCGGTGCGACGCCGCACCATAAGGGCGCCGGAAGTACTGGCGGCGCCGGTACGTACGGCCTATGCTCGGCCATCCGACGTGGTCGCATGGGCATGCACGCACCACCTCACACGCCCGCAGGACCCCACATTGACCGACCCCGTCATCCCCCAGATCGAGTCAACCGGAAGCGCAGGATCCGCGCTCGAACGCGGCCAGCGCCGCTCCGTCGCCGTGGTCGGTGGCGGCATCTCCGGCCTAGCGTCCGCCTTCCGGATCGCCGGGCTTGGTCACGATGTGACCCTGATCGAGGGCGATGCGCAGCTCGGCGGCCTCGGCACCACATTCCCGTACCGCGAAGGTCGGCTCGAGAAGTTCTACCACTGCATCCTGCCCGATGATCAGGCCCTCGTTCGGCTGATCGACGAGGTCGGGCTTGGCGACGAACTCCTGTGGCGCGACACGGGCATGGGGTTCATGTACGACCACAAGGTCTATCCGTTGAACACGGCCGTGGACCTGCTTCGGTTCTCGCCGCTGACTCCTGTCG
>JBKJXL010000273.1:0-3990 GCA_046716225.1 Candidatus Limnocylindrales bacterium
TACAGCTGGCCGGCCCGAAGCTCCGGCACGAGCGCGTGCCAGTAATCGCCCGTCCGATGCTGATCGTGGTGGAGCGGGACCCGTCGCGCGGCGGCGGCCGGATCGTCCACCGAATCGAAGAGAAGGAGATCGAGACCGGTCGCGCGCCTCGCGTAGACGGCGAAGTTGACCCCGTCCGGCGTGACCGTGGCGCCGAGGGCGTCACCGAAGCCGGGCTGGATCGACGAACCCGCCGCGTCGGCCTGGCGCTCCACCGTCATCCGGGGAGCATAGGTCTTCGCGGCGGGCCGTCGCTCAGTCGCTCAGTCGGCGGCGCCGATCTCCCGCTTGCGCCGCGCCACGAACTCGTCCAGGGCCTCCGCCCGACCCGGATCCAGCGGCGGCGGGACCGCCTCGGCCAGGAGCCGCTTCCAGATGACGTTCGCCCGTTCCGTCGCGGTCCGGGCACCGTCCTCCTCCCACGTCTCGAAGTTGCGCCAGTCCGAGACGATCGGCCGGTAGAACGCCGTCTCGTATCGCTCGAGCGTGTGCGCGCTACCGAAGAAGTGCCCGCCCGGCCCGACATCCGCGAGCGCTTCAAGGCCGAGGGTCGCCTCGGAGACTTCGAGCGGTTGGAGGACCTCGGACATCATCTGCAGGATCTCGGCGTCGATGATCAGCTTCTCGTACGACGCGGTGAGCCCGCCCTCGAGCCAGCCGGCGGCCTGGTACAGCAGGTTGACGCCGCCCATGATGCTGCCCCACACCGACATCTCGGACTCGTAGGCGGCCTGGGCGTCGACGACATTGGACGCCGTGGCGTTGGACGATCGCCACGGCAGCCGGTAACGGCGGGCCATCTGACCGCTCACGATCGCGCCCTTGGCGAATTCGGGCGTGCCGAAGGCCGGCGCGCCCGTCCGCATGTCCACGTTCGAGGTGAACGCGCCGTAGATCATCGGGGCGCCCGGGCGGACGATCTGGGCGAGCGCCACGAGGAACAGCGCTTCGGCATTCTGTTGGGCGATGGCCCCCGCGAGCGAGACGACGCTCATCGCGCCGGCCAGGGTGAATGGTGTGGCCACGACCGGCTGGCCAAAGCGAGCCATGTGGATGAGGCCGTCGCCCATCGGGCCGTCGAGGCGCAGCGGCGAGTTCGTGTTGATGACGGTCATCGCACTGGGTTCTCGGATCAGGGTCTCGCGATCCACCCCCCGGACGATCTCGTGGACGTCGAGCGCGTCCTCGACGACGGTCGCCCCGAAGCCGAGGCCCTGCCAGGTCTTGTCGAGTTCGACGGCGAACGTCCGGTACATGTCGAGGTGGCGCGTCGCGACCGGCAGGTCGTTCGGTTCGATGGGTCCCCCACCCTCATGGTGGATGACGTCGAGCGTGCCGACGAGCCGGACGAACTCCTGAAAGTCCGCGAAGCAGCCGGCGCGCCGGCCCCGGTCCAGGTCACTGGCAAAGGCCGGGCCTCCGACGGACCCGAAGACGAGGTTCCTGCCACCGAAGACGACGTTCCGCTCCGGGTTCCGGCCATGGAGCGTGAACTCGGGGGGCGCCTGGGCGACGAGCTCTTCGGCCTGAGCCGGGTCAAGGCGGACCTTGCGCGAACTCCGGTCGACCATCGCGCCGGCCCGTTCGAACACGTCGAGGGCGCCATCGCCCAGGCACTCGACGCCGATCTCGGACAGGATTCGGAGCGACGCCTCGTGGATCGACTCGACCTGGTCATCCGAGAGGATCCGGAGCGGTTCGAATGGGTTGACGAGCCGTCGGAACGGCAGCCGTTGGATTCCGGGCGCCGCGCGTCGGGGCCGTCGATGCTGCGCCGCGGCGGGGTTGGGAGCAGGGCCGGGAGCGGCGTCCCGGGGTGTGGTGGGATCCATCACCGGATGCTACGACGCGCGGTGTGCGGACGCCGACTCGATCGCCGGCGGCCGCGCTGCGTGACACCCCAGTTGGCAGGAACCTGCCAGGTCCCGATTCGGGACGAACGCCTCGTGGACGGGTTCCGGAATCGACGATCGATGCCGGAACCTGTGGTGAGCGCTGCACGTTCGTGCGTGGGGCGCTCCTGGCAGGTCCCTACGATCCCGGCCCGGACGAGGGCCGACGGACGCCTCGGTCCCGGCGCCGACTTCGGCTGGACGGCAACCAGCGGGACGACGTGTTCTGGCTCTGCCATGTGATTCTCCTGGTGCGATCGGTCGCCGGCGGGTCGCAGTGCGGACCCGCTGGATGCCATCGTCCCGCCCGATCCTTCAAGGCTTCTGAGAAGGCCGGTTGGGCGGGACAGGTCGATCGGCTGACCGGCAGTCGGAGGAGACGCCCGCCGTGATGGTCAGCCGATCGGGGACGGTGGGGTTCGCCGGGAGGAGGCGCAATGGACCAGCCGTCGAGGGTGAGATTGGCGCCGGTGCCTGAGATGTGCCTGAGAATCACGGGGCACCCCGGGCCACCGGTGCCGACGTATCATCGCGGCGATGACCGAGACGACCGAGCCCGCCATCGACAAGGACATCGTGTCGTGGTCCGAGCTGGACGACCTCGTCCTGGCGATGGCCGTGCGGCTGCGAGGGATGACCTTCGACGTCATGCTCGCGATCACTCGTGGCGGCCTGGTCCCGGCTGGCATGCTCGCCTACCGGCTGCGCCTCCGGAACATCCTCGTCGCGGCCGTCGAGTACTACGACGACGAGGGCCTGCCCGGCCCGCACCCGACCTTCCTCCAGTTCCCAGCCGACCCGTTGCTGCGTGGCCAGCGCGTGCTGATCGTCGACGAGGTCTGGGACAGCGGCACGACGATCGCGGCCGTGACCGATCGGGTCCGACAGGCGGGCGGCATCCCGACGACGGCGGTCCTGCACTACAAGCCGACGCATTCGGTCGTCGACGGGGCGCCCGACGTCTTTGCGGTCGAGACCGATCGATGGGTGGTCTACCCGTTCAAGGCGGGCGACTGACGGCATCTCGGGACAGGGGCGAGGCGGTGGCGGGGGCCGCGGGCGTTTCCGCGGGCAGCGCGGGGACCTGTCAGGAGCCGATCCGAGACGAATGAGCGTGAATCTTCACCAGAATCGACAGATTCGGCGGGTTCTGGCGTAGGTCCACGAGGCGTTCATCGCGAATGGGAGCACTGACAGGTCCCCGAGAAGTGCGGCGAACTGCGCGCCGAGATGAGCTGCGCGCCGGGCTGCGACGCCGGCGGTCAGGCACCCAGCAACGCGGCGAACAGATCGAATGACTCCGTCCGTTCGGCGACGGCGTCACCGCCCATCGGTCGTGGGCGCTCCACGCCTGCCGGATCGCCGCTGAGCGCGGACCAGCCTTCCTCCGAAAGCCGTTCGAGCGTCGCGGCCGCCGCTGCCAGCATCCCGCGCGCATGAGCTTCGGCGATGCCGGTGAGCTGACCATGGGTCACCGCGGCGGCGAGCTCGGTCGCTGTCGTGATCGCCGAGCGGGTATCGCTGGCGAGGGATCTCGGGTCGCGGCTCCCGAGGCGAAGCACGAGCGCCGCGTCGCCAGCATGGATCAGCGTCGCACCGACGAGGCGGGACCAGCGGACCCCCGTCAACGTATCGCCGGCTTGCGGGCCGGACGGTTCGGCGAAACCCAGCGGCAGATCCGGATAGAGCATCCGGCGGACGACGACCTCCGCCACGGAACGGGCGGCCGGGGACGGTTCGTCCGCCAGCCACTCGGGCACGGCACCCGCCACGATCTGCGCAGCCGGCACGCCAGCGCGGCGGGCCAGCCCCACCGCGATGAGCTGGAGCGCAAGCGCGCGACCCGATCGAGTGGCCGCATCCGATGGGACGCCGGTCCGCAGATCCGGACCGACGGCGAGCGGACCGGGCCCGATCACGACCATGGTCCCGGCTCGACCGTGCAATCGGTGCGCGAAGGTATGGTCGGCGAGGGCGCGATCGGGGTCCACGCCGTCGACCACGATCTCGGTCATCGGGTCCGACTCCACGAGATCGATCCGTTCGAACGCGGCGACGA
>JBKJXL010000274.1:0-4180 GCA_046716225.1 Candidatus Limnocylindrales bacterium
GCTGACAACCCGTTCGGGTACGCCCTCGCGTTCGTGGCGATGGTCTTCGGCGCGATGAACGTCGTCGGCGGGTATGTCGTCACGGACCGGATGCTGCAGATGTTCCGCAAGAAGCCGACGGCCGCCAAGGCCGGGTCCGAGGGCGCGCCGGACGCCCCCGGGGCCTAGTCGAGGAGCGCGTCGATGTCATCGGAATGGGTCTACACCCTCGTCTATCTCGCCTGGCTGGCGGGGGCCGCCTGCTTTGTGCTGGGGCTGCACCGGATGAATTCCCCGGCCACCGGCCGGAGCGGCAACCAGCTGAGCGCCGCCGGCATGACGATCGCCGTCGTGGCGACGCTGATCTACCTGGCGACCCGGGAGGGGGGCCTCAGCACGACCGCCTGGGCCATCATCGTCGTCGGCTTCCTGATCGGCGGCGGCGCCGGCCTGTACACGGCCCGTGGCGTGAAGATGACCGCGATGCCGCAGCTGGTGTCGCTGTTCAACGCCGTCGGTGGCGGTGCCGCGGCGCTTGTCGCCATCGAGGACTTCATCCGCCTCAATGACGGTGGCACGGCCGCCCTCGATACGACGATCTTCGTCGTCCTCGGCGCTCTCATCGGGTCCGTCACCTTCACCGGCTCGCTCATCGCCGGCGGCAAGCTCCAGGGCCTGATCGCCGGGAAGCCCATCTACGTCCCGGGCGGGCAGCTCGTCACGATCCTCCTGGCGCTCGTCGCCGTAGCCGGCACGGTCGCCCTCATCCTGGGCGCGGCCGGCACGATCGAGCTCGGCGGCAGCACCACCCTGGCGATCCTCGCGGTCGTCGTCCTGGCCGGCCTGATCTTCGGCATCACGATGGTCCTGCCGATCGGCGGGGCGGACATGCCCGTGGTCATCAGCCTGCTCAACTCGTTCACCGGCACGGCCGCGGCCATGGCCGGCTTCGTCATCGGCAACCCGGTCCTGATCATCGCCGGTGCCCTCGTCGGCGCCTCGGGCGCGATCCTGACCAAGCTGATGGCCGATGCGATGAACCGCTCGATCATGAACATCATGGTCGGTGGCTTCGGTGGCGGCGGGGACGACGCTGGCGCCACGACCGGCAGCGGCGGCACCGTCCGTGAGATCGGGGCGGACGACGTCGCGATCCAGCTTGCCTATGCGCAGTCCGTGATCATCGTCCCGGGCTACGGCCTCGCCGTCGCCCAGGCGCAACATGCCGTCCGCGAGCTCGCCGAACTCCTGGAGGCCCGCGGGGTCGACGTCAAGTACGCCATCCATCCAGTGGCCGGCCGGATGCCCGGGCACATGAACGTCCTCCTTGCGGAGGCGAACGTGCCCTATCCCCAGCTCAAGGAGATGGAGGAGATCAACCCGGAGTTCGATCGCTGCGACGTCGCCCTCGTCATCGGAGCGAACGACGTGACCAACCCGGCCGCGCGCCGGCCCGGGTCACCGGTCTCGGGGATGCCGATCCTCGATGTCGACCACGCGAAGTCCATCGTCGTCATCAAGCGCTCGATGGGCAAGGGCTACGCCGGGATCGATAACGAGCTGTACTCGGACCCCAAGACCGGCATGCTGTTCGCCGACGCGAAGGATGGCCTGGCCGCGCTGACCGCCGCGGTCAAGGCCCTATAGCCACCGCCAGATCGGGACCCGCGTTGGTGCGCTCGACGCCCTCCGGGCGCGCCAGTTCGCCAGCTATCGCGGCTGGCGGATCATGCCGGTCAACGTGAACCCATAGCAGTCAGCCTGCCCGACGACCTCGAACCCGCGCTTGCGGTAGAAGGCGATGTTGGAGTCCGTCCCGGTCTCGAGATAGCAGGGCACGTTCGCCGCATCCGCCCGAGACGTCCCCATCTCGACGAGCGTCGAGCCGAGCCCCTGGCCCTGCCTGGCTGTCCGGGTCCCGACCGTCATCAGGTACCAGTGCGGCCCCTCGACCTGCTTGTGGAAGCCCTCGGTGGCGGACATCGCCTTCGACATCCGGCCCATGCCGTCCAGCCCGAGCATGAACGGCGCCCGCCACATGCCGGCACGGAGCATCCGGGGCATCTTCATCGGCCCGCTCTCCGGATGGAGCCAGATCGCCACCGCGGACGCGTCGTCGTTCGCCCACACCCGGCCGTAGCGCATGCCGTATGCCAGGAGGACGCCCATCATCGGGGGTCCGAGCTTCACCCGCCGAGCCGGGTCGGGGGCGAGGATCTCGAGCAGCGGGTCGGTCGCGAACGCCTCGGCGAGCGTCTGGGTCGCCGCGCGCTGCTGATCGGGACGCAGCGGTTCCACGTGGGCTCCTCAGTTGGTCTCAGACCGAAGCGGGTCCGAGGGTCGCCGGAGCGTACCAAATACGGGTCCGCCGCCGCATGGACGCAGGGTCACGGCAGCTGGCGGATGACCGTGGCCCGGAAGGGTCCCGCCAGCAGCTCGAGCACCGGACCATAGGCACCGGCAGCCATGGCCTTCGCGAGATGCGTCGTCCGGGCTTCAGGCGACTCCCAGTCGGCGATGTCGATGAGCAGATCGGGGTCGTCGAGCGACTCGTAGTACGTGCTCCCGTGGTAGCCGCTCGGTCGATCGCGTCTGGCGAGCTGCTCGATGAGCGATCGCAACTCGTCTCGCCGCCCTGGTTCGGCTTTCAGCTCGACGATGACCTTGACTGTCATGGCACTCCTCCCACCAGGATCGCGATCCGGCCGAGCTCCGGCGATGTTGGGAGGCGATCGTAGCGAAACGGCGGCGCGGCATGTCGTTCCTGCGCGCCCGACGCGTGTAAGTAAGGCCCGGATATGCGACCTTCGATAGGCTGTCGGCAACGGTCCGTCCCGAGTGCCCGCCCCATGCGCAGCGCGACGGTGGATCGCCGGATCCGCTCTCGACCGCTCCCAGCGGTCGTCGGATCCCTGGACGCCGGGACGTCCACCCCGCCCGCCTGAGCCTCGTTCGGCTCGTCCGCAGACGGCCATGCCCGTCGAGCACATGCCCGCTGGTCTGGCCCGCCTGGCCGCCCCGCCATCCACCGCTCGTCGCGGTCGTCCCGCGGCGTCCAGGACAGAAAGGGAGTCCTGACCGAATGCCGGACGCTGCCTATTTCCGAGCCTGGCGAGCCGCCCACCCCGAGTATCGCGACCGCCAGAACCGACTCCGCAACGAACGACGGCGGCGTCAGGGTCGGGGCGATCGGACCGCCGAGCATCGCCGCCGTGCCAGTCGGGCCCTCCCCGGAGTCCCCGGCCTCCATCTCGGGCACACCCTGTTCGAGGAGGCGCGGCGCATCGTCGGGCAACGCCGATCGACGCTCACGACACTCCACGATCCGCTCCACGACGACCTGCTGTCGGAAGCCACCCTCGCGCTCCTGGAGGGCCGCGACCCGGTCGAGGCGATCAAGCGCTACGGCGCCGCGGAGCGCACGTTCGGCCGGGTGACCTGCCCGATCGTCGAGGCCGCGTGACGTCGCCCCGGCACCTGGGTGTCCTTCCCTGACACCCTGTTGACGGACGGAGCGTCGCTTCATGACCCGGACGCCTCGCCGCATGGGTGGAACGGCTCCGTTCCACGCGACGAACGAACAGGGACTCAGCCGTCCGATGGACTCGGGTCGAGACCGATGGACGCTAGAGCCGGTATCACCGCCCACTGCGTCGTTCGCTGGTGCACGGGCGATCGGACGGAGGCTTACCGCGCTCGGACCGACGGTCGCTCCGTCACAACCTGATCGTGGATCACAGCTATGCGCTGGGGACGATGGACGCGGACACCAGGACGCTGTTGAGGTCGCTGATCTCGAGCGGGGCAAGCGTCCCGAGCGACTTGGCCACCACGATCGCGTCGTCGCCGAACTCCAGGGTGAACGCGGCGTCCGGGTTCACGAACGCATGGCCGCGTCGGTTGACCGACATGAGCGTGGCCTCGTGGTCGCGCCGAAGGCGGGCCGAGACGTCGTCGATGGTCAGCCCGATGTACTCATCGGGCAGCGTGATGCGGTACAGCTCCTAGCCCTCGCCGCCGGACACGATGTCTGTGACGAGGCCGGTCAGGCCCGGATAGAGTGCCGACCGCGCCAGCAGATGCGAGGCGATCTTGGACGTGACCAGCAGCTCATCCACCTCGGCTCGCCGGAAGTGCGGTTCATGGCGGGGGTTGTTGACTTCGGCCACGGTCCGGACCTGGGGAGCCACCGATTCGATCG
>JBKJXL010000275.1:0-5732 GCA_046716225.1 Candidatus Limnocylindrales bacterium
GTCTTGCCTCGGACCGGGACGGTCGTTACCAGATATCTGCTCAGAGCCCGAGATTCCCGCGATCCGGCTGTCCGGGATGGCGCGGACCGCTCCGACGTCCGCTCAGAGCCGCCGCAGGAACCGGATCAGGCCCCTTCCCCGTCGTGATGCCAGCTCACAGCCGCGAGAACGGCACGCCGATGCTCGGATCTGTCGGAAACACTTGCTCTGAGCAGGACTGCGACAGCCGGACCCGCCGCGAGGCCCGAAAGGACGGTCCCCGGTCAGAACGTCGGCTTGACGACCATCAGGTACACGATGATGACGACGAGGGCGCCCATGAACATCCCTCCGCGCTGGAGCTTCTTGACGGTTGCCGGGATCTGGGGGTTCGGCGGCGAACCTGGCGCTGGCGGTGTCGAGCTCAGCTCGATCAGGTGGTGCAGCGCGTTTCGCTGGACGGTCAAAGCGTAGGTCAACGCGATCGCATACAGGACGATCGAGATACCCAGCCACAGCTCGGTCGAGAGGTTTCGACCCGACGCGATGATCAGCAGGACGCCGGTCACCCCCTGGAAGATCGCCAGCGGATAGACCAGCTTGTTGCCGATCGCGGCGACCTGGCGCGCACTGAAGTTCGCGTGCTGCGGCTCACGTCCGGCCATCGCCCCCATGATCGAGTACGCGAACGTGGGCCCGAAGGCCAGGATCGCCCCCATGACGTGCAGGAACAGGAGAAACGGCAGGAACTGGGCCACGGGCGACCTCCTTCGGATGGTGGACTGGGACCGATGTGGCCGCGAGCATAGGCCCGCCGAGGCGGCTCCGTTCGGTCGTCGCGCGGTCCCGGCGAGGAGCCGCTCAGTCAGCCCGAGTGGCCGGAACGACGACCCACGAAGTCCATCAGCACGTACTCGCCAAGATGCTCCGGCGTGGCGAAGAAGGCGCGACCCCGGTTCAGCCGGGTCATGTGGGCGACGAACTCGGCGAGTGCCGGCGTCCGCTCAAGCATGAACGTGTTGATCGTGATCCCGTCCTTCGTGCAGCGCTGGACCTCGCGGAGGGTCTCCGAGATGGTGCGCCGCGTCGGGGGGTAGTTGAATTCGACCTGACCGTCCTCGAAGTGCGCGGTCGGTTCGCCGTCCGTGATGACCACGACTTCCCTGTTCGTCGAGGGATGGCGCTCCAGGATCCGCCGCGCGAGCAGGAGCCCGTGCTGGAGGTTCGTCCCGTACTCGTGACCGTGCCAGCTCAGCTCGGCGAGGCTGCCAGGCTTGATCTCGCGGGCGTAGTACGCGAAGCCGATGACGGACAGGTGGTCCCGCGGGTACTGCGTGCGGATGAGCGTGTCGAGCGCCACCGCGACCTTCTTGGCGGCGAGGAAGCAACCGCGCAGCAGCATGGACCGGCTCATATCGACCAGCAGGACCGTGGATGTCCGCGTCAACTCCTCCGTTCGATGGACCTCGAAGTCCGACGGGGCGATCCGGATCCGGGCCGAGTCCCGGGTCGCTGGAGCGTTCTCCTCCCGCCCGAGGGCATTGAACAGGGTCCCGCGCAGGTCCAGGTGGAACGGGTCGCCGAACTCGTACGGCTTGGTCGACTCCTCGCGCTCCCCGCCCCGACCAGACCGATCGATCCGATGACCGCCGAACGCGTCGCGGGCCAGCCTGGAGAACAGGTCGTCCAGCACCTTCTGGCCGATCCGTCGGGTGCCGCGCGCCGTCAGCTCCAACCGGTCGCCCGTGCGCGTCAGGTAGCCGGACGCCTCGAGACGTCGGGCGAGGTCGTCGAGGGCGTCGAGATCCTGGACACCGGCGTCGCCCAGCAGGTCCCGCACGTCGGTGCGGTCCAGCGCGGCGAGATCGTCCGGCCCCTCGACGTCCGACAGGGCGTCCTGCAGGCGGTCCATCGCCTGCAACCGCGCGATCTGGTCGAGCGCCCCATCGAAGCCGAGCGACTGATCGCCGCTGAACGGCACCCGCTCCCCCAGCCCGCCCGGCAGCAGCAGGTCCAGGTTCGACGCGAGCTGAGCCAGGTCCACCAGCAGTCGGTCGTCGCGCAGGAGCGCGTCCATCATCGACTCGAGCCCGGCGCGCTGCTCGGGGGTCATGGACCGGAGGAGCGATTGCATCGCCGCCATCCGCTGGGCGAGCTGGTCCAGGATGTCGTCGAAGGTCTGCGCGCCCGGGAAGAAGGCCCCGTGCTTCGCGAGGAACTCGCGCACGTCGGGCTCGAAGCCGCCGATCCATCGGCGCAGAAGCGCGTTGAGGTCCCGGACCATCTCGCGGTTGGCTGCGAGGTCCTCAGGTGTCATCGAGCGGATCTGGTCCCGCATCCCGCCGACGAACTGCTCCATCACCTGACGCTGGAGCGTCGCGACCAGCTCATCGAACCGCGCCCGGGCCTCGGGCTCCAGGAAGTCGTAGTCGCTGAGTGCCCGGATCCGCTCGCCGATGTCGGTCGGGAGTCCATCGAGCTGATCGAGCCGTTTCGCCGCCACGTCGCGGAGGAGTCGCTGAAGCGCGGGATCGCCTCGGTCGGTGTCCGGCGCCGCAGGCTCCGCGGCCGCATCGAGGCGGCCCTCCACCCCGGCCCGTTCCGTCGCAACGATGTCGTCGAGCGCCTGGCGGATGTCGCCCAAGACGTCGCCGAGGCCGTGCTGTGCCAGCAGGTCCTCGCGCGTCCGCTCCAGTCGATCCATCAGGTCGCGCAGGCCGGCAAGGTCGCCGCGCGTCGGGTCGCCCGTCCGCCAGCCACGCTGCATCAACCGGCGCAGCGCCTCCGCGACGTCGCCATCAGCCATGACGTCGTCGGCGAGTGCATCCATGACCTCGTCCGCCTCGAGGTCCGCGATCGTCTGTCGCCCGTCCCAGCGGGAGTAGCGAGCCGCGCGTGCGAGCGCGCCGGCACGTTCAGGATCGCCGCCCACACCCGCCCCAACCGCCCCCAGGTCCCGTGGATCCGGGGAGTAGGCGGTCATCGGCGGTAAACGGTCCCGCCAGGCACGCGATCCTTGTTGAGCCGGCGGGCGAGATGGAGGCCCTCGAGCAGGAACTCCACCGCGGACGCCACGACCGCCGGTTCCTCGGCGCCGTCGGTCACGTCGAACGCGCCGAGACCACGGACCGACTCGGCGAGTCCCGGAACCTCGCGCATCCACGCGACGTACTCGCGCGACGGGGTCATGTCGCCGGTCTCGACCGTGAATCCGCCCTCGAAGGCATCCACGACCGGCTCGAGGTCGTCCAGCGAGGCGCGCCGCGTGAACGTCGCGGACAGGGCCTTGGTGATGAGCCGTTCCACGATCCGCTCCTCGGGCGCGTCGTCGCCGACCGACTCGAGTTCGACCTTACCGACCGTCGAGGCGATGACGGCCCCCAGGTCCGAGACGCGCGGGACCGCCAGCGGTTCGCCCAGGCGGACGGCGCGCTTGAGCGCCGCTGCCTCCAGGACCTCCGCGTTGGCGACCGACACCCGGACGCTGACGCCGCTGCGCTGACTGATATCGGACGACCGCCGCGCAAGATGCGTAAGCTCCGCGACCAGCTCCTCCATGAACGGCGGCATGACGATCGGCGGGACGCCGTCCTCGGGATCGAATCTCGTCCGCTCCTGGTGGACGATCGCTATCTCGTGCTCGAGCGTCCGTGGATAGTGGGTCCGGACCTGCGAGCCCAGGCGGTCCTTGAGTGGGGTGATGATGCGTCCCCGGCTGGTGTAGTCCTCCGGGTTGGCCGAGGCGACGACATAGAGATCCAGCGGGAGCCGGACGATGAAGCCGCGGATCTGGACGTCCCGCTCCTCGAGGATGTTGAGCAGGCCCACCTGGATCCGTTCGGCCAGGTCGGGCAGCTCGTTGATGGCCACGATCCCGCGGTTCGCTCGCGGGATGAGCCCGTAGTGGATCGTCAGTTCGTCGGACAGGTAGCGACCCTCCGCCACCTTGATCGGATCGACCTCACCGATCAGGTCGGCGATCGTGATGTCGGGGGTCGCGAGCTTCTCGGCGTAGCGGCGGTCGCGCGGCAGCCAGTCGATCGCGGTCGCGTCCGCGTCTCGCTCCACGATCGCACGGGCGGCGGGGCTCACGGGGTCGGACGGATCGTCGTTGAGTTCGCCGCCCGCAACGACCGGGAGCCAGTCGTCCAGCAGTCCCACCAGCGACCGAGCCATCCGCGTCTTGGCCTGGCCGCGCTCACCCAGGAAGACCATGTCGTGCCCGGCCAGGATGGCGTGCTCGATCGTGGGGATCACGGACTCGCTGAATCCGATGATCCCGGGCAGCGTCTCCTGACCGGCCGCCAGCCGGGCGAGGAGGTTCGCCCGCAACTCCTCCTTGACCGTGCGCGCGCGCCAGCCGGACGCCAGGAGTTGGCCGAGGGTGGCGGATCGCGCCGGCTCGCTCATGCGGGCGTCGCCAGGTAGCCGTGGATCGCGGCTCGGACCTCGCCCACGCCAGTGACGCCGGCCACGGCGAGTGCATCGAGGAGCTCACGACGCCGGTCGAGGTCCTGCTCGAGATCACCGGCGCGAACCCCGAGCCGAAACGCGAGCTCCGGCATGATCCCCCAGCCGAAGTCCTCGAAGCGGTCACGCCCTGCGTCCCAGGTCGCGAGGACGGCCGGCGCGAGACGCTGGGTGTGGCCGTGCCCGTCGCGGACGGTCGGACGAAGATAGTGCGCGGCGACGACCCGTTGCCGCTGCCCTTCCACGCGACGCAGGACGACGACGCAACCCAGGAACGACAGTTCGTCGTCGGTCAGGCCGACCGGTGGCCCACCAAGCCCCGCCAGCACGCCCTCCAGCGAGTCGCCCGGCATCGTCGCCGCAAGGCCGTATCCGATCGCGGTCGCCCGGACTGCGATCCGGGCTCGCTCGCCCCAGGTGAACGCCGGGAGGCGGTCCGACAGCTCGCCGGCGACCAGGATCGTGTCATCCGGCCTGACCACCGGACCGTCCGCCGGGCGCGGTCGGACGGACCAGCCGAGCTCGGTGGCCTGCGGCAACCAGTCGAAGGTCTCGTCGTCACCGCGCAGTTCGATCCGTCGCAGGTCCGGGGGCAGCGTGTCGAGGAGCGCTGCCAACAGGGTCGCCCGCGTCACGCCATCGTCCTCGGCCACGACGACCAGCGGGACGCGTCCTTCGAGCAGCCGCCAGAGCGTCGCCGCCAGCGCGGCGTCGAGCAGGCTGGACCGGATGAGCTCGACGATGGATCGTGGCGACGGCGGGACCGGCCGGAAGGTCCACCCAGACAAGGGATCGGACACGAGGACTCCAGCACTGATGGCAGGGGCTTGCGGGCCAGCGTACGACCGGCCCCGATGAGCGTCAAACGCCGCCGCGGGGGTCTCCGACCCGGTGGTGCGACGCCACACCTGACCTCGGCGGGTGCCGGCGCACCGTTCGGGTGGTGGGCCTGGCGGGTGACGAGATCCGGGACTGCCCCCATGCGGCCGGACCACGTGCTCCGATGGCTGGAACGAGATGGCCGGTGCCTGCCTGACGTGCCGAGCGTTCCGGGTAGACACCTCACAGGGTCCTGTTTCAGATGAACCCGCACGAACGATCCCACTTCCGACAAGTCGGCGTAGAACTGGCGCGTGGCCACGAGGGTTCATCACAGATCGGAACCTGGGAGGACCCCAGCGGGAGACCGGGGGTCGGGGCTCGGCGCCGCCGTTGCTGCGGAGCGTCCTGATCCTGAGCCTGAGCGCCAGTGCCGCTCTGGCCGGAGAGATCACCGGCCACGG
>JBKJXL010000276.1:0-3619 GCA_046716225.1 Candidatus Limnocylindrales bacterium
TCAATGTCCCGCTCGCGGACGGCAAGGTGTCGGACGACTCCCGGATCCGCGCAGCGATCCCAACGATCGCGACGCTGCTCAATCAGGGCGCCAGTCTGGTCCTGGCCAGTCACCTCGGCCGCCCCAACGGCAAGGTCTCCGACAGCCTGCGTCTCCGCCCGGTAGGGGAGCGGCTGGCCCAGCTGCTCCGCCGCAACGTGCCGGTCACCGGGGATGCCCTGGGGATCGGCACGCAGGATGCGGTCAACCGGCTGCGACCAGGGGAACTGTTGCTCCTAGAGAACCTGCGATTCCACGCGGCCGAGGAGGAGAACGATCCGGAGTTCGCCGCTGCCCTGGCCGCGTATGCGGACCTGTACGTCAACGACGCCTTCGGGACCGCCCACCGGGCCCACGCGTCCACCGTGGGCGTGCCGAAGCTCATCCCGGGCTACGCCGGCCTGCTGATGGAGCGCGAGCTCGAGATGCTGTCCGTGCTGGTCAAGTCGCCGCAGCGCCCGTTCGCAGCGATCCTGGGTGGGGCCAAGGTCTCGGACAAGATCAAGGTCATCGACAACCTGCTGACCAAGGTGGATCTGCTGATCCTCGGCGGCGGGATGGCCAACACGTTCCTGCTCGCCCAGGGCAAGGCCATCGGCAAGAGCCTGGCCGAGCCGGATCGGGTGGACGATGCCCGGCGGATCCTCGCGACCGCGGAGGCCAATGGCGTTCGGGTGGTTCTGCCGGTGGACGTCATCGTGGCCAAGGAGGTCACCCGAGGCACGGAGTACAAGACGCTCCAGGCCGAGAAGATCCCCGCCTCGTGGCACATCGTCGACCTCGGCAAGGCCAGCCAGGACCTGATGGTCGAGGCGCTGGCCGACGTGAAGACGGTTTTCTGGAATGGGCCGCTTGGCGTGTTCGAGATCCCGTCATTCGCGCACGGCACGAAGGCGGTCGCGCGGATGCTCGCAGAACGAGCTCAGGCCGGCGCGACGGTCGTGGTGGGCGGGGGCGACTCGGTCGCCGCGGTCACCCAACAGGGCCTCGCCGACGCGATGACTCACATCTCCACCGGCGGCGGGGCGTCGCTCGAATTCCTCGAGGGCCGGGAACTGCCTGGCGTCACCGTCCTGCAGGACCGGCCGGTGTCCCCGCCGAAGAGCCGGGCGAAGGCCAGGGCCGGGAGCAAGGCGTGACCACCGCGATCGACTTCATCGACGCCCGCGAGATCCTCGACTCGCGCGGCAACCCGACTGTGGAGGTGGACGTCGTCCTCGACGACGGGTCTGTCGGCCGTGCCGCCGTGCCGTCGGGGGCCTCCACCGGGGCCCACGAGGCGGTCGAGCTCCGCGACGGCGACCAGGGCCGCTTCGGCGGCAAGGGCGTCCTGACGGCCGTCACGAACGTGACCGACATCATCGGCCCGTCCCTCCTGGGTCTGGACGCCTCCGATCAACCGGGGATCGACGCGGCGCTGATCGACATCGACGGGACGACGAACAAGGGTTCGCTCGGGGCCAACGCGATCCTGGGCGTATCGCTCGCATGCGCCCATGCGGCCGCCGCGTCCTATGACCTGCCGCTGTATCGCTATCTCGGCGGGGTCGGGGCCCGGACGCTGCCCGTTCCGATGTTCAACATCCTCAACGGCGGCAAGCACGCCCAGGACTCCACGGACTTCCAGGAGTTCATGGTCATGCCGGTCGGCCTGGAGACGTACTCGGAGGCCCTGCGCGCCGGCGCCGAGATCTTCGGGGCGCTGCGGACGATCCTCCACGATGAAGGGCACGCCACCGGCCAGGGCGACGAAGGCGGGTTCGCGCCGTCGCTGCCATCCAACCAGGCCGCGGTCGAGGTCATCCTGCGGGCCGTCGAGAGGGCCGGCTATCGGCCGGGCGTCGATGTCTCGATCGCCCTGGATCCGGCCACGACCGAACTTGTCGAACCGGGCACCGGGGCCGATGGGGCCACGACCCGCTACGTCCTGGCGCGCGAGGGTCGCACGCTGGACTCGGGTGAGCTGGTGGACCTATGGGCGGACTGGGCCGCGCGCTACCCGATCGTGTCGATCGAGGATGGCCTGGCCGAGGATGACTGGGCCGGCTGGCAGCACCTCACCGAGCGACTCGGCGGCACTGTCCAGCTGGTCGGCGACGACCTCCTCGTCACGAACACGGAACGGATCGCCCGCGGCATCGAACTGCGGGCCGCCAACTCGGTGCTCATCAAGCTCAACCAGATCGGCACGCTGACCGAGACCATCGACGCTATCGAGCTCGCCCGTCGAGCCGGCTGGTCGGCCGTGGTGTCCCATCGCTCAGGCGAGACCGAAGACACGACCATCGCCGACCTCGTGGTCGCGATGGGGACCGGCCAGATCAAGACCGGTGCCCCGTCGCGATCCGAACGGGTGGCCAAGTACAACCGGCTGCTGCGCATCGAAGGCGAGCTCGGCGGTGGCGCGCGCTATCCGGGCCTGAGCGCGCTCAGCGGCGTCCCACGGCCTGCGCGTTTCGCCCCCGAAGCCGGGGTCGCCACACCGTCGTGAGTCGGTTCGTGGATCGGGGCGCGATCATCGCGGCCTACGTCGGGATCGGCGTGGCCGTCACCATCGCGATGAGCTTCCTGCTGATCATCCCCATCGAAGCCGTCGTGTGGGTCCTGGCCATCCCGGCTGGGCTGCTCATCGGCTATTACGCCAACCAGCGTTCGGACCGGCGTGCCGGCCCGTGGAGCCGGATCCTGGTCAACGGGCTGTTCGCCGCGTTCGTCACCGGCCTGACGACCGCCGCGATGATCCTCATGGTCAAGGGCCTATTCTTCTTCGCGGACGACGGGTACCGCGATCCAGGGCTGGGCGGTCGGATCGAATGCTCGACCGGCGCTGACTGCGTCTACCAGCGCTACCTGGATGCGCGCGGCGCCGAGCTGGAGGCCGCGGGCATCGCGGACTCCGCCGCCTTCACACAGTTCTACTGGGGGCAGCAGCTCGGTTCGGCCGGCTCGGTCATCCTCGTGACCACGTTGAGTGGCCTCGGCGGCGCCGCCCTGTACGGCACGTTTCGTCCGAAGCCACGCCCGATCGTTCCCGGAGCGGAGTCCGTCGCCTGATCCCTCGGGTGCCGCGCAGCCCTCGTGCATTGCGCCACATGCAATTCGGCGCGCGGCCATTGCGCGAGACGCAAGCACTGTCGATACAGCGCGAGTCGCCGCGCCTCCTCGTGCGTTTGATGCAACATCCGCGCCGGACATGGACAGAACCGGCGCCTCCGTTGCGCCCAGTGCAAGGATCCGGCAGGGATCGGGTCTCCACTCGCCGGCCGCCGACGTTGGTTGCGTCTGACGCAAGACCCGCCGTGGGAGACCTACGGTGCTACTCGACGGGGCCGAAAAACGCCCCGGCGATGCCAGGGCGTTCGTCGCGTCGTCTAGGGCGTGACCCCCGGGCCGTGACTACTTGGTTGCGGCGGGCTTCTTCGCCTTCGGCGCAGCCTTGGCCGTGGCCTTGGGCGCCTCGACCGATTTCTTGGGGGTCGTCTTCGGCGCGGCCTTGGCGATCGCCTTCGGCGCGGCCTTGGCCTTGGTCGTCGTCTTCGCGGCAGGCTTCGGGGCCATGGTCGCCGTGGCGGCGCTCGCC
>JBKJXL010000277.1:0-3276 GCA_046716225.1 Candidatus Limnocylindrales bacterium
GCTCGGAGGGCGACGGACCGGCCGAACCGAAGAGCGCCCTGGACGGGATCAGCGCCTCATTGCCGGCGCTCGCCGCCAGCCAGGAGATGCAGGAGCGCGCCGCCAACCTGGGCTACGATTGGCCGTCCATGGACGGCATCCTGGACAAGGTCGTGGAGGAGACCCAGGAGCTCCGCGAAGCGACCACGAACGCGGACTGGGCGGAGGAGTTCGGGGACCTGCTGTTCGTCCTCGTCAACGTCGCCCGTCGTCAGGGCGTGGAAGCGGAAGCGGCCATGCGCGCCGCCAACGCCAAGTTCCGGCGCCGCTTCGCCAGCGTCGAGCGTCAGGCCGCGGCGCAGGGTGTCGCTCTGCGCGACCTGGACTTCGCCGCACTCGATACCCTGTGGGATAACGCCAAGGCAGCGGAAAGGACGTCATGACCATCGGGAATCGACCGGGACCGGAGCGCTCCGGCGGGCGTGGGCCGCGCGAGATGCGGCCGGTGGGCTTCAGGCTGGACGTCCAGAAATGGGCCGAGGGTTCGTGCGTCATCCGCGTCGGCGACACGGAGGTCCTGTGCGCGGCGACGATCGCGGACCGCGTCCCGCCGCACCTCCGCGGCAAGGGCACCGGCTGGGTCACCGCCGAGTACTCGATGCTGCCGCGAGCGACCAAGGAGCGCAGCGACCGGGAGTCGGCGCGGGGCAAGATCGGTGGCCGGACCCACGAGATCCAGCGCCTGATCGGGCGATCGTTGCGCGGCGTCGTGGACCTGACCCGGCTCGGCGAGCGGACGATCACCGTGGACTGCGACGTCCTGCAGGCCGATGGCGGCACGCGCACGGCGTCGATCACCGGCGGGTACGTCGCCATGGCCGCGGCGATGATCACGTACGGCATGGATCGCCACCTCACCTCAAGGGTCGCGGCCGTCTCGGTCGGGATCGTCGACGGGCAGCCGTACCTGGACCTCGACTACCCCGAGGATTCGCGGGCGGACGTCGACTTCAACGTCGTCGGAACGGACGGGGGCGACTACGTGGAGCTCCAGGGCACGGCCGAGGGCAAGCCGTTCGACCGGTCGGCCGCGAACGGCCTGATGGACCTGGCCGACGCCGGGCTCGCCGAGCTGTTCGAGGCCCAGGCCGCCATCCTGGCGACCGTCCGCCGGTGAGCCGGCCGCGGCTGTTGGTCGCGACCCGGTCGGCGCACAAGCTGCGCGAACTGCGCGAGCTCCTGCGCATCGAGCGCGGGGACCTGGTGTCCCTGGACGATCTCGGCATCCCGGGCGACCCGGAGGAGACCGGCGCGACGTTCCGCACGAATGCCGCGATCAAGGCCCGCTTTGGCGCACGCGCCTCCGGTCTGCCGACCCTCGCCGACGACTCGGGACTCGAGGTCGACGCGCTCGATGGCGGTCCGGGCGTCCGGACTCGCCGCTACGCCGGGGAGCAGGCCACGGATACCCAGAACAACGAGCTCCTGCTGTCCGCGCTGGATGGACTGTCGCCGGATCGCCGGGGCGCGCGATACGTGTGCGTCCTGGCCCTCGCGGTCCCGGGTCCGGCGGTCGGGCCACGCGGCGCCGTCCCGCTCGTCTTCACCCGGGGCACCTGCCGCGGCCGCATCGCGACGGCACCGCTCGGGACCGGCGGTTTTGGGTACGACCCCATCTTCGAACCCGAGTCCGAGCCGCCCGGTGCGCGGACCCTGGGTCTCTGGACACCGGCCGAGAAGCACGCGATCTCCCATCGAGCCCGTGCCGCGCGACGGATGGCGCCGCACCTCGCCGGGCTGGGGCTCTAGCCCTCGGCACACGGGAGGAACTCGCAAGGTCGCGTCCTGGGCTCAGCTGGGCCTGTACCCCGCCCGGCGACGCGAGCTATGGGTTGGCTGACGGCGCCGGCGTCGGCCAGCCGACCGGCGTGCCGCCCGGTTCCGGGAAGAGCTCCGCGGCCATCGCGAGGATCGCGGGCAGATCCGGGTCCTGGCCGTCGCCGTACTGCGTCTCCAGCGGATGGACCAGGGGGAACTTGATGACGACGCGGACCATCGTGTCGTTGCCGGTCTCGTCCAGGGTCGCGGCCAGGGCCGGCAGGCGATCGGTCGGCAGATCCGTGCTGACGGACCGCCCGACGGCCTTGAGCAGGTCCGGCAGTTGCCAGAACACGCTGCCACCGGACGTCGCCTTCTTGCGAAGGGCCGCCAGGATCTCCTGTTGGCGGGCAGCGCGGGTGAAGTCGCTCTCGCCCTTCGCCTTGCGCACGCGGGCGTAGGCGAGGGCTTCGATGCCGTTCAGGTGTTGCTTGCCCTCGGTGATGCTGAAGCCGCGCCGGTCCGTGCCATAGCCGTCGTAGGTCGGATCCTCGAAGCCCTGCTTCACCGTGACGTCCACGCCACCGACGGCATCGACCATGTCGATGAAGCCCGCCATGTCCATCGTGGCGTAGTAGTGGATCGCGATGCCGAGCAGAGCGCTGGCCGCGTCCTGGAGAGCCCACAACCCACCGTTCGGGAAGACCTCCGGGTTGCGATCGGCGTATGACATCAGCGAGTTCAGCTTCGGGCCGTAGACGTCGCCATTGCCGAGCGGGACGTTCACGAGGTCGCGCGGCATCGAGACCATCGACACGCTGCCGGCCACCGGGTCCAGCGAGGCGACCATCATCGTGTCGGTCAGCGTGGCGGAGCGCTTGTCGGTCGTGTCCACGCCGACGATCAGAACGTTGATCCGCTCGCCACTCCCGGGCTCCGGTCGGGCGGGTCGTTCCGCCCCGGACTGTGCCGCGAGCACCTGGCGCTCGAAGATCTCCGCGAACGTGTCGCCCAGGAGTCGGCCGTACTGGAAGACCATGACGTGCGGCACGACGATGGCGACGACGATGACCGCCATGCCGATGATGCCAAGACGCCCGGTCGGACCGGACCAGCGCGTATCGAGGAACGCATGGACGACCGCGAGCAGGCGCCACACCGCCAGGAGCAGGTTCAGCGTCAGGACCGTGCCAAGGACGGACGGTGTGATGACCCAGGCAGCCAGGCGGATGGGGGACTGGAGTTGCAGCAGGAGCAGGCCGAGCGCGACCAGGACCAGCGACGGGATGAGGAACAGGAAGGTCAGCCGGCGACGCCTGTTGAACGCCTGACCGAGTCCGGGTAACACTGCCGACAGCGTCGCTGCGGCGAGGCGGCGTCGATCCATCGCTCCGGTGTCCGGCCGGATCCGTGTGGCGTGCACGCGGGCTTCGATCTCCAGTTCGTGGCTGAGGGTTCGGTCCGCACCCGAGTCTACCG
>JBKJXL010000278.1:0-9520 GCA_046716225.1 Candidatus Limnocylindrales bacterium
GCGAGCAGCTCGGCGGCCGCATCGAGGTCGCCCAAGTGAAAGGCGCGGATCTGCAGGGGTGCGCGGGTCATGGCCATCGCAGCGAATCGTACCGATGACGGCGGCCGATGCCTGGCACATGATTGACGACCTCGGCACCCGAGGCCCATAATCCAACCATCCCCACCCCGGTCCGCGCGCGGACACGTGTTGGCGCGGGTGAGCCCGGATTTCGGTCGCGGCGCCCCCTTCATCTCCATCTACCCAGCAGGTGACCCCTATCTCCATGTCAGGACCTGATCAGCGAACCATGCGCAATCGCCGGCCGCGCCGGCGTGGCCCGATGGGCGGCGGCGGGGGCGGCAATCGCGCCCCGGTGACCGAGTACGACGAGATGCAGGAGCTCGAGGCCGCGCGGGAGAGGAATGACCTCGACGTCGCCGACCTCCGTGAGATGAGCGTCACCGAACTGCGCCAGGTCGGGCGCGACCTGGAGCTCGACACGCGGACGGACGACCGCAAGGACGACCTCGTCGACGCGATCCTCCAGCGCCAGACGGAGCGCGCAGGCCTGGACTACGCCACCGGCATCCTCGACGTCGTCGACGAGGGGTACGGCTTCATGCGCCGGCACGGCCTGCTGCCGAGCTCCGAGGACGTCTACGTCAGCTCCAGCCAGGTGCGCCGGTTCGGCCTGCGCATCGGTGACCGCGTGTCCGGCGCCGTGCGTGCGCCGCGCGAGCAGGAGAAGTACTGGGGCCTCCTCCGGGTTGACTCGGTCAACGGCGTCGATACGGAGACGGCCCGCCGCCGCCCGATCTTCAACGACCTCACGCCGGTTCACCCGGACGTCCTGCTCAACCTCGAGAGCGACCCGAAGAACCTGAGCCAGCGCCTCGTCAATCTCGTCAACCCGATCGGCAAGGGCCAGCGCGCCCTCATCGTCAGCCCACCGAAGGCTGGCAAGACGATGCTGCTCAAGGCCATGGCCAACGGGATCAGCGCCAACTACCCGGACATCCTCTTGATGGTCGCGCTCATCGGAGAGCGGCCGGAGGAAGTCACGGACATGCGCCGCAGCGTCAAGGGCGAGGTCATCAGCTCCACCTTCGACGAGCCCACCGAGAATCACACCCACGTGGCCGAGATGGCCCTGGAGATCGCCAAGCGCCAGGTGGAGACCGGCCGCGACGTGGTGATCCTGCTCGACTCCATCACGCGACTCGCGCGCGCCTACAACCTGGCGCTGCCGCCATCCGGCCGGACGCTGTCCGGCGGTATCGACCCGATCGCGCTCTATCCCCCGAAGCGGTTCTTCGGCGCCGCGCGCAAGATCGAGGAAGGCGGCTCGCTCACGATCATCGGCACGTGCCTGGTCGACACCGGCTCGCGCATGGACGACGTGATCTACGAGGAGTTCAAGGGCACCGGCAACTCGGAGCTCATCCTGGACCGGAAGCTCGCCGAGAAGCGGATCTTCCCGTCGATCGACGTCCAGCGCTCGGGCACCCGCCGCGAGGAGCTGCTCCTCGAGGACGGCACTCTCAAGATGGTCTGGACGATGCGTCGGATGCTGTCCGCAGTCGGGGCCAACGAGGGCATCGAGATCCTGCTGAACCGCCTGGCCAAGACCCAGACCAACGCCGAGTTCCTCGCGTCGCTGACGAAGAATCTCGACAGCTGACGTCACACGCCGGCGCCGCCGAGCGTCGCGCGGAACCGCGAGGCGTTTGCAACGTTCTTCGAGCCCATGGTACGGTTCCCGACGATGTCGTTAGCCCGTCGTTAACGGGCGTTCGGCCGCGAAGAGAGAACCCCAGCTCGAATCCGCGACCCATGGACGGTCCATTCCCCATCCCACGCGCCCCGATGCGCCGGATCGTCCACACGCCAGGAGACCGTATTGCTGAACGCACCGGTCGGCGTCCAGCGCGTCATGGGACGCCTGCGCCGACCTAGCAGCGAAGGCCCGACACCTCTCGCGACACTCCAGACCCGCAGCCACGCCATGGCTGTCGAGCTCCGGAGCTGTCTGCACGTGGTGGCCGGCGTCGCGCATTTCACGCCAGTTCGCCGCCGCCGCGCCCCGATGGCCGCGCGGCCGGTTCGACGAAGCCTGATCGGGCGCATCGGCCAGGATCGCGTCGTGGCGACTGCGGTCGCCGGGATCGTGCTCGTCGCCTCGGTCGCCAGCGTGTCCGCCAGCGGGACCCCCCCGGTCGGTGGACCGAGCGGCGACGGGGCCGCTCCACGGATCGCCGTCGGTGGTGCCGCGGGCCTGGATCGCACCGGGACCGTGGACGCCGCCTACCCGGACGATCATGCGATCGTCGCGGAACTCGCCGTAGCCGAAGCGCTGCTCGATGATGAGACCCTCGTCGAGGGTCCGTTCCTGGAGGATGGGACGCTCCTGAAGCCCGTCGCGGTGAACACCACGGTCGCGGACGGTCGCGACCTGCTGCGGACGTACAAGGTCAGGGCTGGTGACACCTTGACCGGCATCGCGAACAAGTTCGATGTCTCGATGATGACGATCTGGTGGGCCAACAGCCTCAAGTCCAAGGATGATCTCCGCCTCGGTCAGGTCTTGACGATCCCGCCGGTCAGCGGCCTGGTCGTGACGGTCAAGGCCGGGGACACGCTCGACTCCATCGCGGATCGATACAGCGTCGAGTCGAACGACATCCTTGTCGAGAACGGCATCGACGATCCCAACCTGGTGGTCGGTCAGGTCCTCGTCGTTCCAGGTGCCGCCGGCAAGGGCATCGCCACCCCGAAGCCCCCGAAGGTCATCAAGGCCCCGACGACCACCAGGCCACGCACGAGCACCCCCACCCGCGTGAGCCAGCCGCGGACGTACAACGGCGGGTCGATGGCCTGGCCGGTCGTGGGTGGCAACAACTACATCAGCCAGTACTTCCGCTACGGCCACTACGGGCTGGACATCGCAGCCGACTACGGCTCGCGCGTCCGCGCCGGCGCCGGCGGCACGGTCATCTTCGCGGGCTGGAAGAGCAATGGCGGCGGCTACCAGGTCTGGATCGCCCACGGCTCCGGGCTGTACACCACGTACAACCACATGGCCGGCGTGTCGGTGGGTCGCGGCCAGTCCGTTGGCAAGGGCCAGCAGGTCGGTCGCGTCGGGGCCTCCGGTAACGTCACCGGCCCGCACCTCCACTTCGAGGTCTGGAGGGGTCCGATCTGGGACGGCGGCAACCGCGTCAATCCGCTCGGCTACCTGTAGGACTCCGCCAGGCTCGAACCCGATCCAGCTGACGGCGCGGATCGCCGGTGTGGCTGTGCGAGACTCTTCCTGATGTTCCTCGACCGCGTGAAGATCTGGGTCCGTGCCGGCGACGGCGGGGACGGAGCAGCGACCTTCCGCCAGGAGGCTCACGTGCCGCGCGGCGGCCCGGATGGCGGCGACGGCGGACGCGGCGGCTCGGTCTACCTGCGCGTCGATGCCGGCCAGACGACGCTGCGCGACTTCGGGTTCAAGCATCACTTCAAGGCCACGCCGGGCGGTCGCGGCTCCAAGGCCCGCCGCCACGGCAAGGCCGGGAGCGACCTGTACCTCGACGTCCCGCCCGGGACGGCCATCTACGACGATGACAGCGGCGAGCTGGTCGGCGACCTCGTCGCCGTCGGGCAGGAGACGATGGTCGCTCGGGGCGGTCGCGGCGGGCTTGGGAACACGCATTTCAAGACGTCCACCCACCAGGCGCCGAAGCACGCCCAGAAGGGTGAACCCGGCGGGGAGCACTGGTTGCGCCTGGAGCTGCGGCTCATCGCCGACATCGGCCTGGTCGGCTTGCCGAACGCCGGCAAGTCCACGTTGCTGGCCGCCCTGACGGCCGCGACGCCCAAGATCGCCGATTACCCGTTCACGACGCTCGAGCCGAACCTCGGGGTCATGGACCTCGGCGACCAGGACGAGCGACGGCCCACGATCGCCGATGTCCCCGGCTTGATCGAGGGCGCCAGCGTTGGAGCCGGACTGGGTCACGCGTTCCTGCGCCACGTCGAGCGGACCCGGATCCTGGTGCACGTCGTGGACGGCTCCGGGCGTGATCCCGCCTGGGACTTCGAGGTCATCCGCGAAGAACTCCGGGCACACGACCCGGCGCTCCTCGAAAAGCCGACGCTCATCGCGTTCAACAAGCTGGACCAGCTCGCCGCCGCCGAGGCCTGGCCCGCGTTCCGTCGGGCGAGAGAGGCGGAGGGCCTGGTCGTCGAGCCGATCTCGGCCGTCACGGGTGAGGGCATGGACGTGTTTCGGGGGCGCATCGCCGCGATGTTGCCGGATGCGGCCGGCCTCGCCGAGCCACCCGAACCGTCCGGCGTGGTCGTCCACCGCATCTCGGCCATGGGCGACGGCTTCCTGGTCGAACTCGAGGATGCCAGCGTGTTCCGCGTTCGCGGCGCACGGATCGAGCGGATCGCCAACCAGACCAACTTCGATGTCGAGGAATCGGCTGAACGGTTCCAGCGAGACCTGGCTCGCCTCGGCGTGGATACCGAACTGCGTCGCGCCGGCATCCAGACCGGTGACCTCGTCCGGATCGGCGGCGCGGAGCTTGAGTGGGGTCGGGATCCGTGGGAGGAGCGGTGACCCGGACAGCCGGATCCGGGGCACCTGCCGCTCTCGGCGTCCTTGGCGGCACGTTCGACCCCATCCACATCGCTCACCTCGCGCTCGCCGAGGAGGCGCGCGACGCCCTTGGCCTAGACCAGGTCCTGTTCATCCCCGCTGGCCAGCCGCCGCACAAGCCGGGTCAGGCGATCACGTCCGGTGAAGAACGGCTCGCGATGGTTCGCCTGGCGATCGCCGACAACCCGGCATTCGCGGTGAGTCGGATGGAGCTTGACCGTGACGGTCCGTCGTATACGGTCGACACCCTGCTGGCGTTGCGCGCCGAGCGGGTGGCCGCCGGCGCCTCGCCTGACATCGTGTTCATCGTGTCCTCGGAGGCCTTCGCCGGGTTCGGGACGTGGCACGAGCCACGCCGCGTGCTGGAGCTGGCGACGATCGCCGTCGCGCCGCGCGACGGCTCCCCGGACGCGACTCGCGCGGCGGTCGTCCGCGAGTTCCCTGAGCACTCCGACCGCATCGTGTTCCTGGACGGCCCGCGGCTCCGGGTGTCGGCGTCGGACCTGCGCGATCGAGCGGCCGTCGGTCGCTCGCTGCGCTATCTCGTCCCGGATGCGGTCGCGGCCCATATCGAAGACCATGCACTCTACCGAGACCCGAGGAGGACCCCCTGACCGTGACGGACGCCACGCCCCCCGTCCAGACGACCGAGACCCCGCGAGCGGATGGCATGCCCAAACGCGGTGCACGCACGAGCAAACAGGAACGCGACCCGCTCGAGCTGGCCCGCCGGATCGTCGATCTCGCCGAGGACAAGAAGGCCGCCGACATCATCCTGTTGGATCTCACCGGCCTAACGACCCTGGCGGACTACTTCGTCATCTGCTCGGGTGGGTCGGAGCGCCAGCTCGATGCCATCGCAGACGGGATCGTCAGCGCGCTGCGCGACGAGAAGACCAAGCCGTTCGGACGCGAAGGCACGCCCATCTCGCACTGGGTCCTGCTCGATTACGGGTCTGTGGTCGTCCACATCCTGACGCCGCCGGAGCGCGACTATTACGGCCTGGAGAAGCATTGGGCCGAGGCGAAGACGATCCTGCAGGTGCAGTGACGTCGTGGGGTCCTGGGGGGTGGGGGGTACCTTGGGGTCATGCCGACCCGATGGTGGTGCCTCCTAGCATCGCCACATGTCCCGCCTGCGAGATCGATGTCCCGCCTGTGAACGCCGGCTCATCACGACCCGATTCGACACGACGTTCCGCCTGCCCGACCGCAGCGAGCGGCTGTGCTTCGGGATCCCCGGTGGCCTGTGCGAGGACTGCTCCCAGCTGTACATCGACCCGGACCTGATCGAGTTGCTCGACCTTGGCGAGGGCCGCTGCGTCTTCGCCATCGAGAGCGACCTGGTCGTCCAGGAACAGGCCTGGTCCTCCGCCGACTGAGGCGGCATCCCTCCGACGGGAGGAGCGGCGGTCAGCCTGGCCGCACGGCCATGACGGCCACCGGCTCGCGATCGACATGATCGATCACCCACAACGTGAACGCCAGGCGGCGCTGCGCTGCGTCCTGTCCGGTGTCCGGCACACCCTTGACCATCGCATCGAGCTCCAGCACGCCGTCGAGGGCCGATCGCAGCTCTGGCACGGTCCAGCCGCGCGCCTGGGCCGCGAGGGTCTTGGCGCGGTACTCGCTGGCGATGCCCATCGCCTTCGCCGCGGCCGGCAGCCGTTCCCCGGAGGTCAGTCGGTCGTTCATCTCGAGTAACTCGCGGATCCGACGATGGAGGACCGTCGTCAGGATAGGCTCCGCCGTCACGTCCAGCAGCCGAGCCAGCAGGTCGAGCGCCTTGTCGCGCTGGCGTTCGCCGACCGCATCGCTGAAGGCCCACACGGAGGCCGGGATCGCCTCGGGGACCAGGGCTCGAACGTCGTCAACAGTGACCTGCGCACCGTCGCGGTAGAGGGCCAGCTTGCTGAGCTCCTGTGCCGCGACCCAGGTCTGCGTGCGACGCTCGACGTCGCCCTGGGTCACGAACGCCCCGAGCCTGGCCGCGATCTCCCGGGCGGCACCAGGGCCCAGGTCCACCCGTTGCTCGCGGGCTTCGTGTTCGATCCAGCCGGTGAGGCTGCCGGCCTTCGGCGTGGCGAACCCGGTGACCTGCCCGCCGGCGGCGACGAGTGCGTCGACCAGCTTCTTCTGGGTGGGTCCTCGGGCGCCGGTCTTCGCCGCCTCGAGGAAGACCAGCCCGTTGCCCGGCGCGACGAGGCCGAGCGTCCGGATGAGGTCGTCGCGCCGCTCGGTGGTTCGCGCGAGGGCGCCGATGCCGGTCACCACGGCGAGGGTGCCGCCGCCGAACATGACCGGGGTCGCGACGCGTTCGTGGAGCTGGGCGACCTGGCTCGCCGCCTGGTCCAGCGATCCGCGCAGCTCCCACCGATCCACTGGCCCCGCGGTCTCCACGGCCAGCGCGGCCGCCAGGCGGTCGACCGCGCGAGCCGCCGAGAGCTCATCGTCGCCCCAGAACCAGGCCAGCGGCGACGTGGTCATGCGGCGCGCATCGCATCGCTATCGACAAGTCGTGTCACGGGCTGACTCGCCCCAGCCCGCGACCGTTCAGGGTGACCGTGCCGAGTGAGCCAGGCCGCGGATCGGTCGCCGTGCGGGAGGGTCCGGGCCGGATCGCCAGGGGGAAGCAACTTGCTCCCATCGCAGAGGAAGGCGGCGACCTCCGCGACGGCGCGCGCGTGCCGCGCGAACCACGTCGGAGGATCCAGGGAGAGCCGGAAGGAGGCGGCCTCCACCCGCCGGGGTACCGTCATCGGGTCGATGGTACCCGACGGTCGCCGTCGCACCACGGTCGATCCCGGTTGGCGCAGATGAGCCGGAGGCTCCCGCGTCGCGCGCCGGCTCCCGCTCCGGTACCAGCGCGGTGACCGGGATCGAGCAGCGATAGGCGACAGGTTCCGGGTCCGCGGCCGGCACCTTGCCTCGCGACGGCGTTTCCGCGGCGACCATGGGTGCGGCATGCGTCACCACCGACGCACCCTCCGCTCGCACATCGATGCCCGCCGCCGTGAACGTGGCGCGCACGGATCCGTCTTCGTCGGTTCGATAGACGGCGGCTCCGGCGGCACGAAGTCGCTCGAGTGTCTGGCGCGTCGGATGCCCGTATGAGTTGCCGGCGCCGGCCGATGCGATGGCGATCCTCGGGCGAACGGCATCCACGAATGCCTGGGTCGTCGCCGTCCGGCTGCCGTGGTGTGCGACCTTGAGCAGATCAAGCTGCGGCAGCGCGGCCCGAACCAGGTTCGGATCGATGTCCTCCTCCACGTCGCCCGCCAGCAGGAAGCGATATTGATCGACCGCCCCGAGCAGGACGATGGACACGTTGTTGATGCCGGTCCCGCCATCGGGCGGCTCGACCGGCACATCCCCGGCCAGCGGCCACAGGACCGTCAGGTCGATCTCGTCGACGGTGAGCCGGTCGCCGGCGACCAGGCTGCGGCGCTCCGGCGCGCCCGGCCGCGCCAGCCGCTCCAGCCAGGCGGCATATCCGGGTCCCGGACCGCGCGTCCCGGGTTCGAAGACGCGACGCACTCGATACCGTTCGAGCAACCTCGCCAGACCGGCGACGTGATCCTCGTGCGGATGCGACAGCACGATCGCGTCCAGGCGTCGATCCCACGGCGGCAGCCGGCGATCCAGGGCGACCAGCAGCCGAGTCGGGTCCGGGCCGCCGTCCACCAACAGACGACCGCCCCGTGACCCCTCGATCAGGATCGCGTCGCCCTGCCCGACGTCGAGGACCGTGACGCGCGCCTCGCCTGCCGGGCGTGCCGCGACCACGGCACCGGCCACCAGGACGGCGATGACGAGCGCCATCGCCGTCGCCCGGGTCCAGCGGCCAGCGGACCACGCCGTGGGTGCCGGCGTCGATTCGTGGCGTCGCGTGGCCGGCGTCATCGATCGGCCGCCCGTCGCCTCTGCCGCGCCGGCCCCAGCCGCGCGACCGCCACGGAAGCGCCGGGAGAATCCGACGACGAGCCCACCCGTAACGGCGGCGGTCAGCGCATCCATGGGAGGCGCGAGGGCGACGCTCGCGAACGGCAAGGCTGCACTCGCCTGGACGATCGAGACGATCATCCGAAGTAGGACCCATGCCGGGGCGGCAAGGATGGCCCCGAGGACCAACGGCGCACCCATGAGCACGAGCCAGCCGCCGATGAGGGCGGCCAGGCCGGCCGCCATCGCGGGAGCCACGAGCGGGACGACGAGCAGGTTGACCGCGGGCGCCACGAGCGACAACCGTCCGAACGATGCGAGGATGAGCGGCAGGGTCGCCGCCTGGGCTGCCAGCGAGACGCCCAGGTTCTCGGTCAGCCAGGCGGGCAGCCGACCGCGCCCCATCCGCTCGATGGCGTCGCTGATCGGCGTCGCCCAGACGATGAGTCCGGCTGTCGCGAGGGCGGACAGCTGGAGTCCGGCGTCGAGGACGAGACGAGGATCGGCGAGCAGCAGCAGGCTGACCGTCCAGCCAAGGGCCGTGGCCGCCTGTCCCGCCCGACCGCTCTCCCGGGCCAGCAAGACGACCCCGGCCATCAGTCCGGCCCGGACGACGGATGCCGACGCGCCCGCGATGACGACGTAGCCCACGATCGCCGCGATCGTGACGACCGACCGTCGCCGCCGACCCAGCCGACCGGCGAAGGCGCCGACGGCCGCTGCGACGATCGCGATGTTCCAACCTGAGATGGCCACGACATGGCTCACGCCGGCTGTCGTGAAGGCGGCCGCGAGGTCGCGGTCGACGAGGTCGCGCAACCCGATCAGGATCCCGGCGGCGAGTCCAGCCTCGGGTTCCGGCAGGACGATGGCCAGCGCTTCCCCGGCCAGTCGCCGATGGCGTTCGAGCTCGCGGCCGGGCGTCGGCTCCGTCGGCTCGACGGTCAT
>JBKJXL010000279.1:0-4259 GCA_046716225.1 Candidatus Limnocylindrales bacterium
AGCGCCGACTGGGCGGCGTCGAGCAGGGCATCGAGCGAGTTGTCGAGGTCGTCGGCCGAAGCGACCGCCGCGATGGCGACCGACAGGCACGCGCGTGGATCGAGGGTGGATCCGTCGTTGGACACTGGGGACTCCTGCGCGCACGGTGGTGTGAAGGGCCGCATCGTACACCGCCGGATTCGCGCCCTCGATGCGTTCTGGCGGAATCTCGTTGACCGGCGCGGACTCCGGCCCCGATACTCCGCGGCGTGAAGCTCATCGTCGCGATCATCCACGCCGAGGACGCCGGCGCCCTGGTGGACGCCCTGCTCGAGAAGGAGTTCCGCGCGACGCGGCTCCACAGCTCGGGTGGCTTCCTCAAGCAGTCGAACGCCACGATCCTGCTGGTCGTGGAGGAATCGGACGTCGACGAGGTCATGGGGATCGTCCGGGCCAATTGCATCTCGCGGACCCAGGTGGTCAACCCGATGCCCCCGATCATGGAGCCGGGCGAGTTCTTCATGCCCTATCCGCTGGAGGTCGAGGTCGGCGGGGCGACGGTCATGGTCCTGCCGGTCGAGCGCTTCGAGCGGCTCTAGGTGGAGCCTGGGCCGCCACCCGCGGGTTGGGTCGCACATCCTCCGCCGCTGGCCCTGCTCCTATGTACCTGAGGCAGCTGTGAGCGACTGGGTCGACGCGCTGGCACCGGGCGCACCGGACATCGTCGCGGCGTGGCGCGGGATCGGCGAGGGCCAGTTCATCTCCGTCCGCCGTGAGGTCAGGCGCCGCTCGACGGAGGGATCCGCGCACGGTCTCGCGACCCAGCTCGCGACGCTCGCGGACGCGCTGACCGGGATGGTCGAGACCCTCCCCGAGGACCTGCTGCGCGCGCCGGGCGGCGAGGCGGACTGGAATGTCGCCCAGGCCATCGGGCACGATTGCGACGCGCGCGCCGGTCTGTGCCTGGCAGCCTCCCTCGCGGCGGGCGGTCGATGGCCGTCGAACGCTGCGACGGTCGTCCCGGGGATCGCCGGAGCTCCCGACGCCGATCGCGCGACCCTCCTGCGCAGGATCGCCCGGAGTCAGCGCCTCGTCGAGCGTGCCGCGCGGACGATCCAGGGCCGGGAACTCGAGCCGTGCCCGTTGGAGCACCCGCAGGTCGGTCGGTTGCGATGCGGGGAGTGGCTGCTGTTCGCGGGCGTCCACGACCTGATCCACCTCGACCAGCTTCACGGGCTGGTGGACCGATGAGCGTGCGGCCGGACCTGATCGAGTGCTGGGTCTTCCGCGTGCCGGAGGGCGCCGTTCAGCCCGAGTTCCTGCTCATCCGCCGCGCGCCCGGTCGGATCTTCGCCGGCCTGTGGCAACCGGTCACCGGCGGCCTGGACGCGGGGGAACGCGCCCCCACCACCGCCCGACGCGAGGTCGCCGAGGAGACCGGCCTCATCGACGACGACATCGAGGCGCTGTACGACCTGGACCAGGTCGGCAGCTTCTACGCCGAAGATGCCGGCGCGATCGTCAACAGCGTCATCTACGCCTGCCGGGTCCGTCCTGGCGCCCGGCCTGCGATCTCCGCCGAGCACGACGGTCTCGAGTGGGTGGACGCCCCGACCGCCATCGAGCGCTCCGTCTGGCCGCCGTATCGCGAGTCGATCCAGCGGATCCTGCGCCTCGTCGCGGATCCGGCCTGGGCGATCTGGTTCGAGCTCGACGCGGTCGGTCGCCGTATCGCCCGCTGAGCGGACTTGCTGTTCCGCCTTCGACTTCGCCACGGCCCGCCTCCGCCGCCACCGACTGACGGCCGGAATCCCTCGCCGAAGGTGTCTCGGGTAGACTGCCACGTACAGGCAGCCCGACCGTGAGGCGGCACACGAGGGCCACGTGATCGACCGGACGCAGGCGGATCTCACCTCGGCGGCACAGCGCCGCGTCTTCCATTCGAAAGTGGACACGATCCGTCCGACGTACGGCTTCGACGACGTCTCGCTCGCTCCCGGGACGGACACGATCGAACCGGCCGACGTCGATCTGACCCAGACGTTCGCCGGCATCGACCTCGCCATCCCGATCCTCGCGTCGGCGATGGATGCCGTCGTCGACGCCCGGTTCGCCGGTGCGCTCGGGCGGCTCGGTGGTCTCGCGATCCTGAATCTCGAGGGCGTCCAGACCCGCTACGACGATCCGGACGAATTGCTGGGACGGATCGCCGCGGCGCCCGATGGCGAGGTCCAGACGCTCCTGGCCGAGGCCTACCTGCAGCCGGTCCGCGAGGACCTCATCGCCCGGCGACTCGACGAGATCCATGCCGCGGGCTCGAAGGCTGCCGTCGCGGCGACGCCCGGGGCCGCTCGCACGTTAGGGCCATTCTGCGCCGAGCATGGCGCGGACCTGTTCCTCGTGCAGAGCCAGGTCAGCAGCGCCCGGCACCTGGCCACCGAGTACGACCCACTGTCGCTCGAGGCGTTCACACGATACATGCCCATCCCGGTCGCGGTCGGCAACACGACCAACGCCGAGGCCGCGTTCGCGCTGATGGAGCAGGGAGCCGCCGCGGTGTTCGTCGGTGTCGGGCCCGGCGCGGCTTGCACCACCCGCGAGGTCCTGGGCATCGGCGTTCCACAGGTCACCGCGATCAGCGACGTGGCCGCGGCCCGTGAGGCGTACTTCGCCGAGACCGGGCGGTACGTCCCGGTCGTGGCCGACGGCGGCATGCGCCGAGGCGGCGAGCTCGCCAAGGCCATCGCCGCCGGCGCGGATGCGCTGATGATCGGATCCCCACTGGCCCGCGCCGAGGAAGCGCCGGGACGCGGCATGAACTGGGGGATGGCGGCCCCGTCGCCGACGCTCCCGCGGGGCACGAGGATCAAGGTCGGGACCGTCGGCTCGCTGGAGCGGATCCTGTTCGGCCCGGCCCACGTCACCGATGGCAGCGAGAATCTCGTCGGGGCGCTTCGTCAGAGCATGGCGGCCCTGGGTGCGCGGACCATCCGCGAGATGCAGCGGGTGGAGATGGTCTACGCACCGTCCACCCAGACCGAGGGCAAGTCCTGGCAGCGGAGCCGCTGACGCCATCCGACGGTGACGCTCCGGTCCCGTCGTCGATCGAGGACGACCTGGTCGCCTCCGGCCGGTACGCCCGCATCAGAGCGGTCGGACGGCAGAGCGGCGAGTCGCGCGAGGTGACGGTCGGGTTCACGGCGAGCGAGACCGGACCGGCTGGTGCGATCGTCGTGGCCGCAGGGGATGCCGAGGCCGACTGGGCGCTCAACCTGCTCGCCGACCCGCGCTGCGAGGTCACGGTCGGGGACAGGGCCTTCAAGGCCATCGCCGAGCCGCTCGATGGCGCGGACCACGCCCGGGCGATCCGAGCCCTGATCCTTCGCTATGGGACCTCGGCCGAGGGATTGGGACGCGGACCGTCGTTCCGCTTCGTGCCGGCACCCGAGGGACCAGGCCGATGACGGTCGAGGTGACGATCACGACCCGGATCGGGCGGTCCACGGAGGACGTCTTCGCGGCGCTCACTGCGGTCGAGCGGTTCCCGGAGTGGCTCATCGCCTCCGGCATCGTCGGGGTCACGCGGGCCGATGACCGGCCGCTCGCCCGAGGTTCACGCCTGACGATCCGCCAGGTCGTTGCCGGGCGCTCGGCCGTCGTCGCCGCCGAGATCACGGCGCTTGCGCCGCACACCACCCTCGCGCTCCGTGGCCGCGACCCGGATGGGGTGACGGTCCAGTTCGACGCAGGGCTGGCGCCCGATGGCGATCTCGCCACGACGCTCCGCTGGTCGGTCCGGATCGGCCTGCCCTTGAAATACCGCATGTTCGAATCGATGGTCGCGCCGCAGGCCCGCAAGGCCGCTGCCCTGGACGTCGAGGCGCTCAAGCGTCGTCTCGAGTCCGTCACCGGGACGCCGACGTGATCGGGGCGACCGAGAGTCTGTACCAGCGGGCGGGTGGGACGCCGTTCTTCGAAGCGCTGGTCCAGCGGTTCTACGACGGCGTGGCGGAGGATCCACAGCTGCGCCCGCTGTACCCGGATGCGGACCTGGCGCCGGCCCAGCATCGCCTGACGCTGTTCCTCATCCAGTACTGGGGCGGCCCGCGGACGTACGACGACGAGCGGGGCCACCCACGGCTCCGGATGCGCCATGCCCCGTTCGCCATCGGCCCGCTGGAGCGCGATCGGTGGCTCGTCCACATGCGGGCGGCCATCGTAGCGATGGCGCCGGCCCCCGATGTCGCGGCGGAACTGGAGCGCTACATCGCGATGGCCGC
>JBKJXL010000280.1:0-10320 GCA_046716225.1 Candidatus Limnocylindrales bacterium
GAACCGGGCGAAGTCGTCATCTGGACCTCGGCAGATGGTCGGTCGTGGTCGCGGCTGCCGAACGCCGAGCAGTTCGCCCGCGCGCGCGCCTCCGACGTCGTCGCCTGGAAAGGTGGGTTCGTCGTGGGCGGAGGGCAGGACGGCAAGCCGGTGATCTGGATCGCCGGTCCCGGGCAGTCAGGGGGCGGGGCAAACGCCACGTCCGCTCCAGCCGAGGCGATCCCGACTCCGACGCCCGGCGAGCCCGCCAGCCTTGCCGGCACCTGGAAAGCGACCGACCCGCCACCGGACAGCAGCCATCTGACGATGGCAGTGATCGCGATGCCCGACGGCTCGTACGAGGTGACGATTCGCGATGACTTCGCGTCGGTCTGCGACGGCGCCTCGTCGACGATGACAGGCGTAGCCAAGACAACGGGCTCGGGCACGATCGTCATCGAACAGCCGGAGTACGTCTGCGACGACGGCAGCCAGGCGCAGGCGCTGAGCGGTCCGCCGCTCGACGACCAGCTGCGGAACTTCAGATTCATCCACGACTCTCTGCGTGACTCGCTGGTCGCCGGTGGGCTCGAATGGACCCGAGCGGAGGTGGCGCCGTGAACGTGTCGCTGAGATTCGCGGAGCAACTCAACAGTCCGCATCAGCGGTAGTCTTCGGCCTGCCACGGAGGCTAGTGATGAACCGCTTCATGGTCGCCGCCGGTTCGGCGTCGAGACTTCCGCTGGTCGCCGCAGTAGTCATCAGTATCGTGTCCGGCTGCGGAAGATCCGGCCCGGACGCTACCGCGAACCCGACGCCGAGCCCAACGCCGACGCCGAGCTCTTCGGCGCCCACACCGAGTTCCACGCCCTTGATCCAGGACATCTGGGAGTTCGAGCCTCTCGGTCCGATCGAGTCCGGAACGTACTTCATCGACGCCGACACGGACCCCTCCACTCCGCTGCGGGTGGTGTACGAGGTCCCCGCCGAGGGATGGTCGCAATGGATCGGAGCTGCGAAGTTCAATGACATGGGACACGTCGGCGTGAGCATCACCACCGTGGTCAACCTGGTGCGCGATGGCTGTCAAAGCTCGTGGGCCGATCCACCGGTCGGACCGAGTGTCAACGACCTCGCTGCCGCGCTGGCAGCCCTGGCCCCGTTCGAGGTGACGTCACCTCCGACCGACGTGACGATATACGGCTACCGCGGGAAGCATCTCGAATGGACCGTGCCCGACCTCCCGGTCACGGGAGAGGGGGACGACCAACGCTTCACCGGGTGCATTGACGGCAAGCTCAAGAGCTGGGTCGCGCCATTCGACACAGCCGAACCGGGGGACGCGTACTACGGCTACACCGGGCCTGGCTACACCGAGGAGTTCTGGATCCTCGACGTCGAAGGGACTCGTCTCATGATCGTGTCGGAACAGTCCCCCGGCTCGCCCTCGGAGGACGTTGCCGAGCGCGACGCGATCCTCGACTCCATCCGGATCGAGCCATGAGGCTGCTCGAGTGAGAGATCGACACCGGCTGGTCGGCGCCCTGGCCCTGGCGCTTGTCTCGAGCGGCTGCAGTGGCACGCTTCGCGCGGACATAAGCCCACCGGCCAGCGCTGAGATCGCTACGCCAACGCCAGCCGCGACGACCGTAGCCAGGCCCGCTGCGACGTTCCCGACGGCAGCGTTCGCTGACGTCAGCGAGGACCCGGTCTCCGAAGAGGCGGCGGCGGAGTTCCAGGCGATCATAGGCGAGGCGGCCGGCGGAGTCGGATTGACAGCCACGGTGATGTCCGCCAACGGGACCTGGGTTGGCGCGGTAGGCAAGGCGGACGGCGTTCGAGACGTACGCATCGACGATCAGTTCGCCATCGGCAGCATCACCAAGTCCGTGATCGCAGCCCAGGTGATGCAGCTGGTCGAGGCCGGTGAACTGGCCCTCGACGACCCGGCCGCAGATCACGTTCCCCTCCACGTCGACTTCGACACCAACGGAGCGACCATCCGCCAGCTGCTGGGCATGCGCAGCGGCATCCCCGACTATGTCGATGCGCTGTGGGCCAGCCTGTCAACCGATCGACAGCGACGCTGGACATCGGCCGAGGTGCTGGACCTGGTTGCTGCAACCCGATCGCCGGCGGGCACGGCACACGAGTACTCGAGCACGAACTACGTCCTGCTCGGCATGATCATCGAGCAGGTCCGGGGCCGCCCCCTGGCGGGCGTGCTGCGCGATGGCGTCCTGAGCGGTGACGGACTCGAGCGTTTCGTGTTCCAGCCGGACGAGGCTCCGACCGAACCGATGGCCATGCCGGGCGGGGAGTCGGCAGCCGCGCTGGAACTCGGCGGCGGGCTCCTGCCCTCGCTGGCTGGGGCGACCGCGGCCTTCGCGGCGGGTGCGATGGTGTCTGACTCGGCTTCCCTGGCTCGCTGGTGGAGCAGGTTCTGTGGCGGGGAGATCGTCTCGGAAGCGACCTTGACCGAGATGGCGGCGTTCGACGACGGGTACGGTCTCGGACTCTCGAACGACATGGGGGCCTACGGCGCGGAAGTGGGCCATGGCGGTCTGCATGTCGGGTACGCGGCGCGAGCGATGTGCTTCGTCGGCGATGGCTCCGTGGTCGTGGTCCTGACCAATCGAGAGGATCTGGTGACCGAGGTCGCCGCCGCGTTGGGAGCCGCCGCGCGTTCCGACTGACGCTCCTGAACGGCGGGGTGGGACCATCGGACTATTGGCAAGAACTGTGAGAAGGGTAGGCTCGTCGGACCGAGTTCACATTTCCTCCAAGAGCCGTGACGACCGCACTACCGCCCAGACCCACCGACGCGACCCTCTCCGTGACCAAGGCGGCACGTCTCCTTGGCGTGCATCCGAACACAGTCCGGGCCTGGAGCGATGCGGGCCGGCTGCGCTACTACCGGATCAACCCGCGCGGCGATCGTCGCTACCGACTGGGTGATCTGCAGCGATTCCTGGCCGCCGCAGAGATCGGCGCGATCGACAGCGGGCCGAGCCACCCCGCCTCGGGCGACCACGGTGCCGGACACGACCGATCCGGTCGGCGGCGCGAGCCGATCGCCAGGAGCCGCGCCCAGCCGATGGCTGATCCCCTCGATGCCGAGCGCCACGCCGTCGATCTGGCCGTCCTTGACCGGCTCACCAGGCTGGCGGGGCGGGGCGACGACCTCGACGACGACCTGGCGACGGCCGTCAACCTCATCCGCGACGGGTATGGCCACCACCAGGTCTCGATCTGGTCGATCCGTCAGGGCCGACTCGTCCCGCGCGCCGACGCGATCGCGCCTGGCGCAGGCCCCGCTCGCCTCGTGGACGTCCCTCTGACGTACGGGGTCCTCGGCGCCGCGCTCGGTGCGTCCGACGGCATCGCCTCGACGGACGCTGCGGGAACACCGCTTGGGATCCTGCCCGGCAGTCGGATCGAGGTGGCCGCCGTCATCCCTGCAGCCGACGGCCCGTGGGGCGTGCTGCACATCGTGCCCGACACCGAACCGACCAGCGACCATCAGGCGACCGGCGCGGCCGGGATCCTGGCGGTGACTATCGGCACGATCGTCGCCGTCGCGGATCGCCGGGACGAGGTGGGCCAGCTGCTCCATCGGGCCGAGGCGCTGCGCCGCGTGGCGAGCGACATCGGGAGCCACCTGGACCTGGACCGGATCCTGACCGGCCTGGTCGACCACGCCATGGTCCTCTTCGAAGGTGACCGGGCCGCGGTCTATCTCCGCCGCCCGGACGGCCAGACCGTGCCGGAGGTGAGCCGAGGACTCTCCTCCGCCTACCTGGCCAGCGGCCACGACCTTCCCGACGGATCCCTGTCGGCGGCGGCGATCGCCGCGCGACGACCGCTGTTCGCCACGTCCTATCGCGACGACCCGCGGGGCGTGGACGTTCGGGCGGCCGTCGTCCAGGAAGGCTTCGATACCGCCTGTACGGCACCGCTCCTCGACGGCACGGAGATCCTGGGGCTGCTGGACGTCTACCACGACCGACCGCATGTCTGGAGCGAGGATGAGCTCCAGACGATGGCCGCGCTCGCGACCCAGGCCGCCATCGCCATCCGGACCGCGCAGGACTTCCAGCGCATGGCATCGTGGGCCGCCCAGCTCCAGTCCATCCAGCAGCTGGGCGCCCGGCTGAGCCGCCTGACCAGCATCGGGGACATCGGCCTGGCCATCGCCACAGAGCTGCGCCAGCTGATCGACTACCACAACGTCCGCGTCTACCGCCAGGTCGGCGAGGACCTCATCCCGGTCGCGATGCAGGGCCAGATCGGCGAATACGAGGACGAAACGCCGGACCAGCTTCGTGTGAAGGTCGGCCAGGGCATCACCGGCTGGGTCGCCGTGAACCGGGTCGCCCAGAACCTGCCCGATGCCGCCAAGGACCCGCGGGCGAACACGATCCCCGGAACCGAGGACGACCTCGACGAGTCGATGCTCCTCGCGCCGATGACCTTCGAGGACCGCGTCCTCGGCGTGCTCGTCCTCTCCAAGCTTGGCCTGCACCAGTTCCGCGAGGACGACCTGCGGCTGCTCGTCATCTATGCCAGCTTCGCGGCCCAGGCGATGGCCAACGCCGAGACCACCGAGCGCCTGCGCGAGCAGACGGCGGCCCTGGAGCGCCAGGTCCGGAGCCAGCGCGAACTCCTTCAGATCACGGAAGAGATCCTGACGACCTTCGACGCGCGGGCCGTGCTCGAGGGGATCACCGAGCGTCTCGGCGCACTCGTCTCGTGCGACAACATCGCCATCGAGGTCGTTGACCCGGCGTCCGGCCTGCTGACCCCACTCACGTCACGCGGCATCCATGCGGAGAGCTATCTTGAGCCCTGGCTGCCGGGCGAGACCGGCATCGCGACGTGGGTGGTCGACCACAACGAGGCCGCGTTCATCGAGGACGAGCGCAAGGACGACCGGGTCAACCAGTTCCGCGACGATGGGAAGGGCGAAGACGGCAGCCTCATCGTCGTCCCGTTGCGCGGTCGGGGCGGCGCCATCGGCGTCCTGACGATCGAGCGCCTCGGCCTCGGCCACACGTTCTCCGGCGACGAATTCGACCTCGTCCAGCTGTTCGCGGCCCAGGTGTCCATCGCCCTGCAAAACGCGGAGGTCTTCCAGGCGGTGGAGGTGCGGGCCCGCACAGACGACCTCACGGGCCTCCTCAACCATGGGACCTTCGCGGAGTGGCTGGATCGCAGCGCGCGGGAGGGCGGCGTCCACAGCGTCATCATGTTGGACCTCGACGACTTCCGGGAGGTCAACAACGCGCTGGGCCACCAGGCCGGCGACGAGCTCCTGCGGGCGATCGCGGCCACCCTCCGGCAGGCCGGCCGCGACAGCGACCTGGTGTTCCGGTACGGCGGCGACGAGTTCGCGTTCCTGCTCCCCGGCACGGACGCCGCCGGCGCGCTCCGGGTCGCCGAGCGGGCCCGCCAGGCCGTGAAACGGGCGGGTGGCAACGTCACCGCATCGGTCGGCGTCTCCACCTTCCCCGTGGACGGGGCCACGGCTCGGGACGTCCTGCTGGCCGCCGACCGGGCCTGCTTCGTCGCCAAGCGCGATGGCCGCGACCGGGTCGCCACGGCTGCCGAGGGCCTCGCCCTGTCGGCGGCGTTCAGTCTCCAGGAGCCCACGCCGATCGACCGGGCCCCGACCCCAACCGACTGACCGCTCAGCACAACCACCATTCGCGACGATGCGTCACCATCGGGGCTGATGGCACGAACCCACGCGACCGCATCCATCCTGCTGGGCGCCAGTGTGCTGCTCGCAGGCTGCGATCTGTCCGAGCTGGATCCGCCGACAGCCGGGCCGTCCTTCGCGGTCGTGACGCCATCCCCTACTCCGACCTTCATCCGGCCGACACCGACGCCGTTGCCGACGTTCCTGGTGTACGTCGTCCGAACCGGCGACACGCTCACCTCGATCGCGACCGCGTTCGGGACGAAGGCGCGAAGCGTCGCCTACTGGAACCGCGCGACCTATCCGAGCCTGGATCCCGAGGCGAGTCGCTACGACCCGAACACCATCAGGATCGGCTGGACACTGCGGCTCATCCCGAACGGCGAGGTGGACCCGGAGGATCTGCCGCCAGCCGCCACGCCGTCGCCAACACCGGCGGCGACCGCCAGTCCGGATCCGTCGTGACCGGCGCCGTCGGCTAGAGCCGGCCTCGGTCAGAGTCGGCCCGCCTCGATGATCCGTTGCAGGAACTGGCGCGTGCGGGGCTCACGCGGGTCGCGCAGGATCACGTCCGGTGGTCCCTCCTCGATGATCGTGCCGGCGTCTAGGAAGCAGACCCGATCGGCGATGTCGCGGGCGAAGCCCATCTCGTGGGTGGCGATGACCATCGTCATGCCGCTGGCGGCCAGGTCGCGGATGACCGCCAGCACCTCCGCGACCAGCTCCGGATCGAGCGCGCTCGTGATCTCGTCGAGCAGGAGCATGTCCGGCTGCATCGCGAGCGCCCGGACGATCGCGACACGCTGCTGCTGACCGCCCGACAGGCGATCCGGGACGTCGTCGCGCTTGTCGGCCAGCCCGAACCGGGTCAGCAGCGCCATCGCCTGGGCCTCCGCCTCCACGCGCGGGAGCTTCAGGACACGGCGCGGGGCGAGGGTCACGTTGTCGAGTACCGACATGTGCGGGAACAGGTTGAACGCCTGGAACACGATCCCGATGCGTCGCCGGATCCGGTCCACCTGGACACCGTCCGCGGTGATCTCCTCCCCGCTGACGACGACCCTCCCGGCATCGATGGGCTCGAGCAGATTGATGCAGCGCAGCAGCGTGGACTTGCCCGAACCGGATGCCCCGATCAAACAGACGACCTCGTGTCGCGCCACGGTCAGGTCGATCCCGCGCAGGACCTCCAGAGAGCCGAACGACTTGTGGAGACCCTCGATTCGCAGCGCAGGGCCGTCGGCGTCGGTCACCGGAACATCCCCCGACCGCGGTTCCCGCCCGAGTCGCGCGTCCCCTTTTCGCGGGCGATCAGCCAGTCCGTGAACCGGGCGAGCGGGATCGTCACGACCATGAACACGAGTGCGACCCCGACGTATGGCGTGAAGTTGAAGTTGGCGGCCTGGATGATCTGCGCCTGCCGGAAGATCTCCACGACGCCGATATACGAGATCAGCACGGTGTCCTTCTGGAGCCCGATGAAGTCGTTGAGCAGGGGCGGGATCACGCGCCGCACGGCCTGCGGGACGATCACGTGACGCAGCGTCTGGACATGGCTGAGTCCGAGGGACCGGGCCGCCATGCCCTGGCTGGGATGGATCGAGTCGATGCCGGCGCGATACACCTCGGACACGTACGCCGAGTAGACCAGAGTCAGCGCCGCGATGCCGTAGATGAGCGGACTCGTCTTCGGGTCGACCAGACCCAGCGCGGGGATGCCGAAGCCAAGCACGAAGATGACCAGCAGGCCCGGGACGGCGCGGAAGACGTCGGCGTAGATCGTGGCGATGACCCGCAGTGGGAAGAACACCGGCCCGGGCAGGCTGCGCATGAGGGCGATGACCAGCCCGAAGATCAACACCAGGATCTCTGCCGTCACGAACATGAAGACGTTGATCCAGAACGCCGCGACCAGCTTGGGCAACGCCTCCCAGAACAGCTCGCCGTCAAGGAACGACGCCTGGACCTCCGGCCAGCCGGGCGAGCTCACCACGACGTAGGCGAGCCCGCCGAAGACGACGACGGTGCTGACGAGCGCGATCGCGGTCGACCGCACGGCCCGACGGTCCGGCCCGCGCGGCCGGACCTGCCCGGTGAATGTCATGTGGACCCGGCCCCGCCGGAGCCGGCGGCCGTTACGGCGCGATGACCGGAACGGTCTCCTGGAACGGGAGCCAGGTGCTGGCCAGCGTATCGAGCGTGCCGTCGGCCGTCAGCGACTCGATGGCGGCGTCCACGCACGCGGTCAGCGGGCTGTCCTTGGTGAGGACCGCGCTGAAGTATTCGGGTGTCCCACCTTCGAACTGGCCGACGATCGTCGCCCCGTCCACCTGGACGTTGGTGATGTAGTCGGCGGTCGGCAGGTCCACGACGATCCCGTCGATGGTCCCGGCCTCTAGGGCCTCGATGGCCAGGTCATTGTTGTCGTAGACGGCCGGGGTCTTGCTCGGCGCGATGACGTCGACTATCGCGTCGTAGCTGGTCGTGCCGACCTGAGCCCCGATGACGAAGTCTTTCAGCGCGGCGATCGTCGTCGCCTTCGCGACCGGGCTGTCCTTCAGCGCGACGAGCGACTGGTTCCCGAAGTAGTAGCCGGCCGATAGGTCGGCGGTCTCGGTCCGCTCGGGCTTGTACGACACCTGGTTCAGGTCGAAGTCGAAGGTCTTGGCGCCCGGCGCGAACGCGTTAGCGAACGGGACCACGACCCACGCGACCTGGTCCTTGGTGAACCCGAGCCGCTCGGCGATGGCGTAGCCGACCGCGCTCTCGAAGCCTTCGCCGGTGGTGGGATCGCCCAGCTCCCACGGTGCGGTCGCCGTCCCACTGGCGTTCTCGGCGAAGTACGGCGGGTAGGCCGGATTGTCGGTGCCGATGGTCAGGGTGCCGGGCGTCACGACCGCCAGGCTCTCGGTCGCACAGGCATCGGCCGAGGGGGCGGCGGACGCCGCTTCGCTCGGGGCGACGCTGGGCGCCACGGACGGGGCACTCGACGGAGACGTGCCGGCACTGCTGCAGGCCGCGACGACGAGCGCGATGAGGCCGGTGGCGAGCGTTCGGGATGTGCGCACTGGATCACCTCAGGGTGTTGATCGGGAACGGCGGAGAGTGTACAGGCGGGCGGGGCAAATGTCCTACTGGTCCAGTAGGAGAAGGCTGTCCGGCCCCGGACGGACCGAAGCGGCGCCGGGAGGAGGTTCGGCGCCGCTTCGGAGGTTGACCGTGACGGTGGGAGGAGGTTCCACCGCCGTGGTCGGAGGATTCAGGGAGTCAGTGCGGTCGGTCGCGTCTGCCGTCGTCGCCACCGAACCGTCCGTTGTGAGCCATCTCGCGCAGGAAGAGTAGCTGGTTGACCTGTCGAAGCGACCAGTGCAGGTCCTGGACGGGGATGCCGCACACGAAGGCGGTCAGGTTGGCGGCTTCATCAGGCGCCAGTCCCTTCAGGAGGAATGCCCGATAGATGGACCTCGTCGCGAGGGCCTTGGCCGGTGTCAGGGTCTCGGCTCGGGGCGGCGACGGCAACCCGGTGCGCCCAGACGCGCCCGCGGAGGCCGCCGCGGTTGGCCATGACGAGGCGCGGCGAGATGATCGCCCGTGTCCCCGTGACCCTCGCTGCGCCTGACCTGCCATGGCTCACCCTGGCCCTCGATCCTCGATCCGTCCGCCCGGTCTGGTCCGGTGCGGTACGGGCATGTTGGTGCGGGCGGTGCGTTCGATGCGATGACCCGGCGGTCCGGGGGTGCCCCGTACTTGCGGCCACGGTCGGAGGGGCCCGCGGGTTCATCCGACGGTCCACGGGTAGACTCGCCTGACATGCGGGTACGCAGTTTCGAACTCCGGCTGATCGGCGCGACCCTGCTGGGTTGCTGGGCGGTGGCCGCCCTGCTGGTCCTCCTGTCGTACCGCCCCGGCGGACCGCTCGACCTCATCGTCGGCCTCGCCCTGGTCATCCCGGTCGGGGTTGCAGCGGCCGCCGTGGTCTGGCCCCCCGTGACGCGCAGTGACCGGGCCAACACAGCGGTCGTCAGCCTCGGGGTCGTGGCGATGCTATGCCTCATCCCGTCGATCGGCGGCCTCATCGGCCAGCTCGTCGCGCTGGGATCCCAGACGCTCCTTCCGTCACTGGAAGCCGCGTATCCCTGGCTGTTGGCACTCTTGGCTACGAGCCTCTTCGCCGGGATCGGGCTGGCCCGCCGGATCCAGGGCGGCAACGCCCTGCGCCGCCGTCGACTCGCGCAGTCCATCGTGTTCGCGCTGGGTCTGACGCTGCTCTCCGGTAGCCTCTTCTTCACGGCCGCGGTCACCAACGAGCTGGCCCTGCGCGATGCGGTCGCCCAGGCGTCGCGCTTCGGACCTACCCGCATATCGGGCGATCCGCCGGCCTGCGACGGACCCCTCTCGAGTGGTCCGAGCGCGCGCCTCACCAGCCGCATGCACGCGACGGTCGACCTGCGCCCGACCGGATCCGTGGAGCTGTCCGGGACGCGGGCCGGGACCGACTTCCGCTGGGTCGCCTATGTCGCGACGGATGCGGAACTCGGGCAGGCCGGCGTCGCCCGGCTAGGGCCCGCCGCCAGGCCGCGGGCCCCGGGCGGGGGCTGGGGGGGGTCGACCGCCGCCGCAGCCGTCCAGCACGCCATCCA
>JBKJXL010000281.1:0-5470 GCA_046716225.1 Candidatus Limnocylindrales bacterium
CCCCGGGATGCCGGCGACGGGCCGGACGTACTGGCCGCGCGCCACGGCCGTCAGCTCGACCTCCGTCAGGTCGATCGATGGGAAGGCGTCCAGGCCGTCGTCGATCGGTCGAAGGATCGGGTGCAGGCCTTCAGGCCCGTCGGCCGCGGCGGCACGGATGTCGTCCAACGGGATGGCAGCTGTGAGTTCGAATGGACCGGACGCTGTCCGCGTCAGCGCCCCTAGGTACGCGGCACTCCCGACCGCCCGGCCGAGATCGCGGGCGATGGCCCGGACATACGTTCCAGCGGAGCATGTGACGTCCACGATCGCGATCGGGCGGTCCGGGTCCAAGCCGTCCCACTCGGTCATGGTCAACTCGTGCAGCGTGACCTCGCGTTCAGCCAGGACGACGGCCTCGCCGGCTCGTGCCATCGCGTAGGCCCGTCGACCACCGACCTTGATGGCGCTGTACGCCGGTGGCCGCTGCGATACGACGCCGACCATCGTGGCGAGCGCCCTCTCGACGGCCTCGCGGGTCGGCGCGGCGCCATCAGAGGGCGTGATCTCGCCTTCGAGGTCGTCCGTGGTGGACGACCCACCGAAGCACACGGTCGCCCGGTACCGCTTCGTGTCGCCCAGGTGGTACTCGACGACGCGCGTCGCATGCCCCAGGAAGATCGGCAGGACGCCTCCGGCGAACGGATCCAGAGTGCCGCCGTGCCCGACGCGCTTCGTGGCCGCCAGGCGGCGGATGAGCGCCACGACGTCGTGCGAGGTCGGTCCGGCCGGCTTGTTGATGACCAGGATCCCGTCCAGCCCCGGACCCAGCGAGGAGCGAGCCATGCGGCGCCTAGCGGCGGACGCCGGCCACGAGCCGACGCGCCTCCGCGACGACCGCAGCCCGCGCCGTGTCGATGGGGCCATCGAAGCTGGCGCCGGACGCTCGGGCGTGCCCGCCTCCACCGAAGGTGCCCGTCAGGACGGTCGCGTCCACGCCGCCTGGCTTGGTCCGGACGCTGATGCGAGTCGCCGCGCCGGCTTCCTTGAACAGGATGGCGACCTCAGCGGCATCGGACTGGGCCAGGAGATCGATGATGCCTTCCGAATGCGCACGCGACGCCCCGGTGACAGCGACATCGTCTTCCGTGAGGGTGGACCAGACGATCCGGCCACCGTCAGTGCTCTCCAGCCGCGCAAGGGTGCGGCCGAATAGTCGAAGCTGCGCCTCCGGCTTGGTCCGGTACAGCCGCGTCGACGCGTCCGACAGTGGTGCCCCGGCGTCCACCAGCGCGGCAGCGACCGCGAGCGTTCGTGGCGTGACGTTCGGGTGTGCGAACGTGGAGGTGTCCATGACGATCCCGGCGATCAGGTCCGCGGCCATCGCGCCGTCATCCGTGGTCAGCGGCACGCCCAGGCGAGCGGCCAACAAGGTCACCATCTCGCACGTGGCCGCGGATCCGGGCTCGATCCAGTCGCCGGCATCGGCCGCGTCGTTGGACGCATGGTGATCCACGATGACCCGTGGCAGGCTCGCCAGCAGGTCCGCGTGGCGGATGCCGACATCGCCCACCCGCGACAACGCGCCGCAGTCGGAGATGACCAGCAGGTCGTAGGTCGCGGCGGGGTCGGGGTCTGTCCTGAACCGCTCCACGCCGGGCATGAACGCGTACAGCGACGGTGGTTCATCCGCGCAGACCGGATCGGCGGTCCCGCCGAGCGCCTGCACGATCCGGACGATCCCGAGCGTCGCACCGAGGGTGTCGGCATCGGGGTTCTCGTGGCTGACCGCCAGCACCCGCCGCGCTGCACGGAGTCGTTCGACGACCACATCCGGGATGGTATCCAGGTAGTCGTCCAGGAACGGGCTGGTCATCGCTTGCCTTGCTGGTTCGTGCCGCGGCCATGGGACCTGCGCGTCCGCGGCACCGACGGGATGACCGCAGTGGCGGGCTCATCCTGCAAGTCGCCCTCGTGTGGCAGGCGCGCCACCGGCGTCGGCAGCGACTCGCCCGTCACGGGATCCATATCCGGGATCCGGCCGGCACTCAGTTCGTCGATCAGTTGGAGGATGCGCGTCCCGCGCTCGGCCGTGTCGTCGAGCTGGACATGGAGCATCGGGATCCGCTTGATCCGAAGCAGTGTGCCCAGCTGATGGCGGACGAACGGCATCGCGTGGATCAGCGCGGCGATCGTCTCGACCCGCTCCCCCGGCTGGCCGATGACGCTGACCCAGACTTTGGCGTGCCGCAGCTCGCGATCGGTCTCGACCTTCGTGATCGTGGCAAACCCGACCCGGGGGTCGGCGATGTCACGCGCGATGATGCTGCCGATCTCCTGCCGCAGCAGCTCATCGACCCGATCTGTCCGCTGGGTCATGCTGGTGTCCAGCTACTGCGTCCCGTCCGTCAGCCGGCGACAGCGCGGCTGACGGTTTGCGACACAAAGCATTCGATGATGTCGCCCTCTTCGAGGTCGTGATAGTTGGCCAGACCGATGCCGCACTCGTAGTTCGTGGCGACTTCGCGGACGTCGTCGCGGAAGCGGCGGAGCGACTCGATCTTGTCGGTCGCGACCACCTTGCCGCCACGCCACACGCGGGCACCGCCGCGGACCATCCGGCCGTCGGTGACGAACGAGCCGGCGATGACTGTGCTCTTGCCGACCCGGAAGATCTGGCGGACCTCCGCGCGCCCCTCCACGACCTCGACCACGACCGGCTCGAGGAGACCCTTGAGCGCGGCACCAAGATCGTCGGTCAGCTTGTAGATGATGTCGTACAGGCGGATGTCGACGCCTTCGGCCTCGGCGGATCGACGAGCCGTGTCGGTGATCTTCGTGTTGAACCCGACGACGACCGCGTTCGAGGCGGCCGCGAGCATGATGTCGTTGTCGGTGATGTCGCCGGCGCCCTCGAGCAGGACGTTGAGCCGGACCTCCTCCTGATCGAGCTGCTCCAGCGCATGGGTGATGGCGCCCAGCGAACCGGACACGTCGGCCTTGAGGATGATCCGCAATTCCTTGGCCTGGCCGGCCTGGATCTGGCGGTAGAGGTCCTCGAGCGTCGCGCGGCCACTGCCGTCGCCGGCCTTGGTGGCCGCCTCGAGCTTGCGGGCCTCGACCAGCGCGCGGGCTTCCTTGTCGTCGCTGACCACGCGCAGGATGTCACCGGCGGCCGGAACGTCCGCGAGACCCAGGATCACGACGGCACTCGACGGGCCGGCTTTCTTGACGCGTTTGCCCATGTCGTTCTCGAGCGCCCGGACGCGTCCTAACGTCTCACCCACGACGATGATGTCGCCGACGTTAAGCGTGCCGGTCTGGACCAGCGCCGTCGCGATCGGGCCACGGTTCTTGTCCAGCTGCGCCTCGACGATCGTGCCGATCGCGCTGCGCTTCGGGTTCGCCTTGAGTTCCTGCAGGTCGGCGACCAGCAGGATCATCTCGATGAGCTCGTCGAGCCCGACGCGCGTCTTGGCCGAGACCGGGACCAGCGGCACGTCGCCGCCGTACTCCTCGACGACGATGCCGGCTTCGGTGAGCTCGGTCTTCACGCGGTCCGTGTTGGCGTCCGGCTTGTCGATCTTGTTCATCGCGATGATGATCGGAACCTTGGCCGCCTTCGCGTGGCTGATCGCCTCCAGGGTCTGGGGCATGACCCCGTCGTCGGCGGCCACGACGACCACGGCGATGTCCGTGACCTTGGCGCCGCGGGCGCGCATCGCGGTGAACGCCTCATGGCCCGGGGTATCGAGGAAGACCACGCGCTTCCCATCATGGGTGACCTCGCTCGCACCGATGTGCTGGGTGATTCCACCGCGCTCGCCCGAGGCGACTTCGGTCGTCCGGATCGCGTCCAGCAGGCTCGTCTTGCCGTGGTCGACATGACCCATGACGGTCACGATCGGGGCGCGCGGCTCCAGGAGCGCAGGATCGTCCTCTTCGAAAAGGACGTCCTTCGTGGCCTCCGCGACCGGTCCTTCGCCTTCGCCTTCGACGCCACCGGGGCCCGCGGCCATCGTCTCGGCCACTTCGAAGCCGAGCTCACCCGCGACCAGCGACGCGGTGTCGCGATCGATGAGCTGGTTGATCGTCGCGAAGATTCCGCTCTTGATCAGCTCGCGGATGACGTCCGCCGGGTTGACCGACAGCAGTTCGGCGAGTTCCTTGACGGTGATCGTGCCGGGCAGTTCGATCGCGCCTCGCTCGCGCGGGTCTGCGACCTGGACCTGTCCGTTCGCGAATGCGCCGTCTCGACGCGGCGGCTTGCGGGGGCCACGTCGGCCACGGGTACCGCTCCTACTCCTGGCCACGGGCTCCTCCTTGGATGGTCATGTCGGTGGTGAGGCTCGCCAGGAGCGCATCGCGCGTCGCGGCGGGCAGGGATGTCTTCAGGGCTCGACCCAGGCTGCCCTTGTCGAGCGCCAGGGTGAGGCAGTCGCCGGTCCGGCACACGTACGCGCCTCGACCAGCCAGTCGACCGGTGTCATCGACGACCACCGATCCGTCCGGCATCCGGACGATCCGCTGGAGATCGCGCTTGGCCCGGACCGTCCGGCACGCGACGCACGAGCGGTTCGGGACGCTCCGGGGTGCGGGCGCCGCGACTACGACGCCACCTCCTCGGTGGCAGTCTCGGTCGCCTTGGCGGCCTTCTTGGTGACGCGCTTCGGCTTGGCGGGCGCCTTGGCCTCAGCGACGGGAGCCTCAGCCTCGGCGGCCGCGGCTTCGGCGGCGGCCGCCTTTGTGACGCGCTTCGGCTTGGCCGGTGCTTCGGCGGCGGCCGTCGGGACGTCGGCCGCGGCTTCGGCGGCGGCCTTCTTTGTGACCCGCTTCGGCTTGGCCGGTGCTGCCTCGGTCGGCGCGCCGTCGACGGGCGTGACCGCCTCAGCGACCGGCACATCGGTCTCGACGGCCGCCTCGGCGGCGCTGGCCTTGGCCTCGGCCACCGACACGTCACTGCGGATGTCGATCCGCCAACCGGTCAGGCGGGCCGCCAGACGGGCGTTCTGCCCCTCGCGACCGATGGCCAGTGAGAGCATCCGCTCGGGCACGGTCACGTTGGCGATGCGAGCGTCCTCATCGATGTCGACGCCAAGGACCTGGGCCGGGCTCAGGGCGTTCGCCACGAACACGCCGGCGTCGTCGCTCCAGGGGATGACGTCGATCTTCTCACCGGACAGCTCGGCGACCACGGCCTGCACGCGGGCACCGCGCTGGCCGACCGTGGCGCCGACCGGATCGAGGCCTTCCTGACGTGACCCGACGGCCACCTTGGATCGGCTGCCGGCCTCGCGGGCGATCGCCTTGATCTCCACCGTGCCGCTATGGATCTCCGGGACCTCCAGCTCGAACAGCCGACGGAGGAACCCCTTGTGCGTCCGGCTCACGAAGATCTGCGGTCCGCGCGGCGTGCGCCGGACTTCCAGCACGTACGCCTTGACGTTCTGACCGATGCGGTAGTGCTCGAGGGCGGACTGCTCGGTCGTGG
>JBKJXL010000282.1:0-3258 GCA_046716225.1 Candidatus Limnocylindrales bacterium
GCCCAGCACGAAGCAGGCCGCCCCCGCCAGCCAGGCGAGATAGACGAAGGTGTAGATCAACTGCTGTGACATCTACGCGCTCCTCGGCTAGGCGCCGGGGGCGTCCGCGGCGCCCTCGGTCCCGGCCTTGGCGGCCGTCGGCTTATTTCGGAACATATGAAGCATGCGGTCCGTGACGACGTAGCCGCCGACCACGTTCATAGCGCCGAACACAATCGCCACGAACGCCAGCAGATACCCGAACGGGTTGTTCGCTTCGGCGGCGATGAACATCGCTCCGACCAGCACGATCCCGTGGATCGAGTTCGCGCCGGACATCAGAGGGGTGTGCAGCGTCGCCGGGACCTTGCTGATGACCTCGAAGCCGACGAGGATCGCCAGCACGAAGATGGCCAGCGAGTTCAGCAGTTCTTGACTCACGCGGGACCTCCAGCGGCCGGTGCGGCCGGTTCGAGCAACGTGCGGACCGCATCGGACAGCAGCGTGCCGCCGTGGCTCACGACGGTGGACTTGGTGACCTCGTCCTCGAAGTCCAGGTGGAGCGCGCTGCCCTTGACCATCGCCAGCAGAAGGTTGGAGATGTTGCGAGCGTAGAAGGCGGACGCGCCGGCCGGCATCGAGGCCGGCAGGTTCTCCGGGGCGATGATCGTGACGCCGTTGGGGCTGTCGATGGTCTGGCCGGCCTGGCTCAGTTCGCAGTTCCCGCCGAGGGCCGAGGCGGCCATGTCGACGATCACGGAGCCGGACACCATCTTGGCGACGGCCTCGGCGGTCACGAGCACCGGCGGCTTGCGGCCGGGGACCTGGGCCGTGGTGATGACCACGTCCATCCCGCCGATGACCTCGTTGAGCTCGGCCTGCTGGGCAGCGCGCTCCTCGGGCGTCAGCTCGCGGGCGTACCCGCCGGCGCCGGTCGCATCGATCGTGGTCTTGAGCTTGACGAACTGGGCGCCCAGCGACTCGGCCTGCTCGCGCGTCTCGGGGCGGACGTCGTAGGCCTTCACAACGGCTCCGAGCCGTTTGGCCGTGCCGATCGCCTGCAGCCCGGCCACGCCGATGCCGAGGATGAGGATGTTGGCCGGCTTGGCCGTGCCCGCGGCGGTCGTCAACAGCGGGAAGTACCGACCATAGGCGTTGGCCGCGATGAGGACCGCCTTGTAGCCGCCGACGTTGGCCTGCGACGAGAGCGCGTCCATCGTCTGCGCCCGCGACAGGGTCCGTGGGATCGCGTCCAGGCTGATGGCCGTGACCCCGCGGTCGGCGAGGGCCTTGGCGAGCTGCGGGTCGATCAGCGGAGTCAGAAAACCGACGACGGCCTGGCCGGTGCGCAGACGCCCGACCTCGGCCTCGGAGGGCTTGGCGACTCGCAGCACGACGTCCGCCTCGGCATACAGTGCGTCGGTCGTGACGATCGTCGCGCCTGCCGCCTGGTACGCGCTGTCGGGGATGGACGAACCGGCGCCGGCGCCATGCTCGACGATGATCTCGAGCCCGGCCGCCTGCAGCTTGCCGAGCGCTTCGGGTACCAGGGCGACGCGCCGTTCTCCGGGCGCGGTCTCCTTGGCGACACCGACCTTCATGGGCACCACCTTGACTTGCGTAGCTGGGGACGTGGACGGGGCGAGTCCACGCGGACACGTGTTCGGTCGGTGCGAAGTCTACCCGGCGGCCGCCAAGGTTGCGACCCGTCCGAGGTTGCGGTTCGGGTGCGGGGCGGGGGTCAGTCCTTTGGTCGGACCCGGATGATCAGCATCGCCGCGCCGCCGCCGTCGTCGAGGATCTCGCCATCGTGCGGGACCGAGCCATCCCAGCGGAGGTAGTCGCCCGGTCCGACGTCGACCGTGTGGTCTCCCTGGCGCAGGCGGAATCGCCCGCGAAGCACGATGTGGTGCTCGTCACCGGCGTGACTGTGCAGGCCCACGCGGCCGCCCACGCCGGTAGCCGTGACCTGCAGGATCGAGATATCCCGCGATCCGTGTCCGTCGACGTGTTCGACGCGCCCCATGTCGGACTCCGTGACCGGCCGATCCGACGCCCGGACGACGACTGGGGGCGGCGTCTCGCCCATGAAGAACCAGGCGATCGGGACGTCCAGTGCGTCGCCGAGGGCGGCCAGGCAGCCCAGCGACGGAGAGGCCTTGTCGTTCTCGATCTGTGACAGGTATCCGACGTTGAGTCCCGTCCGTTCCGCGACATTGGCCAGCGTGTACCCGCGCTCGGTCCGCCAGCGCTTGACCTGGCCGCCGACGGCCGGTCGGCGGCGCTCATCGACCGTCATGTTTGTTCTCCACATGCAACTATTGACAACGGTGATACTCCGTCGTATCGTTGTGCCTGCAACAAACTCTGCTTGACACGAGCCAACTCGTCAAGCCAATCGGAAGGATCGCATCCCATGGATATCGCCATCATCGGAGCCGGCAACGTCGGTCGAGCCCTGGCTACCTCGTTCGTCCGGGCCGGACACACCGTCACGATCGCCTCGCGCGATCCGGAGGATGCCGGTAGCGTCGCCGCGGCCACCGGGTCCACGGTCGTCGCATCGAATGCCGCCGCCGCCAGCGCGGCGCAGATCGTCGTCCTGGCCATCCCGTTCGACAACTTCGCGAACGTCGCCGCCGAGATCGGTGAGGCCGTGACAGGCAAGATCGTCGTGGACGTCACCAACCGCATGTCGTTCGGCGCGAACGGGCCGGACATCGATACGACCGGGTCCAACGCCGAAGCGCTCGCCGCGCTCCTGCCCGACGCGCACGTCGTGAAGGCCTTCAATACCCTGTTCGCCTCCAACCAGAGCGACCCCATCGCGGACGGCATCCAGCTCGACGGCTACGTGGCCGGGGACGACCCCACCGCCACCTCGACCGTTCTCGCCCTCGTTGCCTCGATCGGACTTGAGCCGGTGGACGTCGGTCCGCTGGCGCGCGCTCGTCAGCTCGAAGGCCTCGCCTTCCTGAACATCACGCTGAACGTCGCCCACGGCGGCAGCTGGCAGTCCGGCTGGAAGCTCGTCGGCGCCCCGGCCACGATGCCGGTAGCCGCGTGACATCGGCCCATCCGATGTCGGACACTATCCCCGTGAGCATCCCGGTCGCCCGGCTGAACCACGCCGTCCTGTTCGTCAGGGACGCGACGGCGTCCGCCGAGTTCTACGCACGCGTCTTCGGCTTCGAAATCGTGGCCAGCGAGTTCGGTGGCAAGGCCGTCTTCATGCGTTCGGCCGGCGGCGACAACCACCACGACCTGGGCCTGTTCTCG